>JANMSZ010000263.1:0-7694 GCA_031389925.1 Hyphomicrobiales bacterium
CTCGTTCTCAACCCCTCCGATGAGATCTCGCTCAAGCGGGTCGTCAACGTGCCAAAGCGCGGCGTCGGTGATACTTCGCTCACGCGCATCGACATGCACGCACGAGCGCGCGGCATAGCGTTCTTCCAAGCGCTCGACGAGGCCGACGCGGCGGGGCTTACCGGCAAGGCGCTGACCGGTGTACGCCGGTTCCTTGCCCTTATGGACGATCTGCGCGCTCTTGAGGGCGGGCCAGGCGCAGTGGTAGAGGCAGTGCTCGAGCGCACCGGCTATAAGTGGCAGCCTGCCGCATCTCGCCGGTGAACTGTTCAAGCTCACCGCCAAGATCGACATGACCCACGTTCCCTATCGCGGCGCTGCTCCGGCGGTGAACGATCTGCTCGGCCAGCAAGTGCAGATGGTGTTCCTCGACCTGCCGATTTTGCTGCCGCAGATCCAGGCCGGCAAGCTGCGCCCGATCGCCGTCGGCGCGCCGCAGCGCGTGCCGAGCGCACCGGACGTGCCGACCACGACCGAAGTCGGCATGCCCGACCTGCAGACCGAGAACTGGTACGGCATGGTCGCGCCGGCCAAGACCCCGCCCGCGATCGTCGCTACGCTGAACAAGGCCGCGACCGAAGCCATGAAAGACCCGGAAGTGGTCGCCAAGCTGGCGAGCCAGGGCGCAACTTTGGTCGGCAACACGCCGGAGCATTTCGGCGCCTTCATCGCCAGCGAAACCAAGAAATGGGCGAAGGTCATCCAGGACGCCGGCGTCAAGACCGAGAAGTAACGCCACAACAAGCGCGCGATGTCACCGAACGACCAGAGCTTCGTGCTGCGCTCGACGCTGACATCGCCGTTCGGCCGCAAGGTGCGCATCGCGATCGACGTGCTGGGGCTAAGCGACCGCGTCACGGGGCAGCCCGCCGACCCGCTCAACGCCAACGACACGCTGCGGCAACAGAACCCGCTGGGCAAAATACCGTGCCTGCTGTTGCCGAACGGCACGGCGATCTACGACAGCGGCGTCATCATCGAGTTCCTCCAGGAGGTCGTCGGCAGCGCGGCGCTGGTGCCGGCGTCCGGGCCGGCGCGGTACGCCACGCTGACGCGGGCGACATTGGCCGACGGCATCACCGACGCGGCGCTGCTGCTGGTCTACGAAAAGCGGTTCCGCGACCCCGGCGCCCAGTCCGAGCGCTGGCTCGACCACCAGCGCGGCAAGATCGCCCGGGCGCTCGCGGCCTTCGAGACCGCCCCGCCCGACCCCGCCAAAACCGACATCGTCGCGATTGCCTTGTGCTGCGCGCTTGCGTACTTGGACTGGCGCCGGCCGGTAACCTGGCGCGAGGCTCATCCCCGGCTGGCCGCCTGGCTGGCGGCTTTCGCCGGGTATGAGCCGGCCTTCGAGCGCACCCGGGCGCCCAATGCATAGTGGACTTGCAAGAACGGATTTTGGAAGACGATGGCTGAAGCGAACCTCCCCCACCTGGCGCCGACGCACATGGCACCAACGCACCTGGCGTCGCCGAGCAAGCCGAAACTGACGCTGCCGCGCGGCGCCGTCGACACGCATTTCCACATTTTCGGGCCGGGGCGGCGCTTTCCCTATCGGCCGGGCCTTACGGCGACGCCGGCCGACGCGCCGAAGGAGGCGCTCTTTGCCCTCCACGAATTTCTCGGCATCGACCACGGCGTCATCGTGCACACCGCCTCGCACGGCACCGACAATTCGGCGACCGAGGAAGCGCTGGCTACGACCAACGGCGCCTATCGCGGCGTGGCGCTGGTGCCGGTCGACGTGCCGGATGGCGAGTTGAAGCGGCTCAACAATGCCGGCTTTCGCGGCGCGCGCTTTCACTACATGGGGCATCTCGCCAAGGCGGCAACGATCGATGAGGTCGTCGACTTCGGCAAGCGGCTCGCCAATGTCGGCTGGCATCTGCAGATCCACATGGCGCCGGAGCTGATCGCGGAGCTGTCGCCCGCAATCAAACGCTCGCCGGTGCCGGTGGTGATCGATCACATGGGCCGCATCGATGCCTCGCTCGGGCTGGCACAGAAGCCGTTCCAGGATCTGCTGCGGCTGATGGACGACAAGAATGTGTGGATGAAAGTCAGCGGCGCCGACCGCATCACCAAGCAAGGTCCGCCTTACGCCGACGCGGTGCCATTCGCGCGCAAGCTGGTGGCCGACTTCGGCGACCGCTGCGTGTGGGGCACCGACTGGCCGCATCCCAATCACCAGGGGCCGATGCCGGACGATGGCGTGCTGGTCGATTTCCTCGCCGAGATCGCGCCGACGCCGGTGGCGATGCAGGCGCTGATGGTCGACAACCCGATGCGGTTCTACAAATTCGCGGCGCCGATGGCGCGCGCGGCAACGCCGGAGGTCAGGCAATGAGCGGACGTCTCGCGGGCAAGGTCGCCATCGTCACCGGTGCCGGCTGCGTCGGCCCGGGCTGGGGCAATGGCCGCGCCACCTGCGTGCGTTTCGCCGAGGAAGGCGCCAAGATTTTCGCCGTCGACCGCGATCTCGACAGCGTCACCGAGACCGTCGAGCGCGTGAAGAAAGCCGGCGGCGAGATTGCCGTGCAGTATTGCGACGTCACCGACAACGACTCGGTCGCGGCCATGGTCGCGGCGTGCCTGAAGCAGTACGGCCGCATCGACGTGTTGGTGAACAATGTCGGCGGCTCGGCCGCGGGCGGCCCGGTCGAAATGGCGAAGGAAGTCTGGGACTCACAGATCGCCACGAACTTGAACAGCGTGTTCCTGACGTTGAAGCACGTGCTGCCGGTGATGGAAAAACAAAAGTCCGGCGCCATCGTCAATCTTGCCTCGACCTCCGGCATCCGCTGGACCGGCGCGGCCCAGGTCGGCTACGCCGCCACCAAGGCCGGCGTGATCCAGCTCTCGCGCGTGGTCGCGGTGCAATATGCGTCGCGCGGCATCCGCGTGAACACCGTGATCCCGGGGCAGTTGCACACGCCGATGGTGGAAGTGCGGCTCGCCAAGCAGCGCGCCGGCGGCGATGTCGACGCGCTGCTCAAGTCGCGCATCGCGCGCATTCCGCAGGGCTTCATGGGCGACGGCCGCGACACTGCCAACGCCGCGCTGTATCTGGCGTCCGACGAAGCGCGCTTCGTCACCGGCACCGAGATCATCGTCGACGGCGGCATGAGCGTGCGCTGCGACTAAGATGCTCGCCGTACATAACTTTGAAGTTCCATCGGCGCGATGTTGAACCTGGACATAGCTCGCGCAAAGGCCGCAGGTGTGTGTGTGTGTCGGCAGTGAGATGATTCGGTTTGAATTTAGTTCCCCGGCGCTTCCAGTCAGTATGCAACGGAGAACTCAACTCCATGGCAATGCCCATCCCCGGCCCGAGACTACCGACGCTGTTGCTCACGCCTGTGTGCCCCGATTGCGGGCAAGACATCGGGCTCGTTGCGATCGAACCCGCCGCGCCTGGGCATGACCTGCGAACGTTCGAATGCGCCGAATGCGGTTATTCGACAAATGTCGATTTCCAGATCAGACAGAACTAGGCGCGCTTGTCGCTGACCGCGCCGCGCTCGATGTAGAACGCGCGCGCGAGCAGATCGAGCACGTGCAGTTCGTTCGATTCCGCGATCAGCACCGACACGCCTTCAGTCTTCAGGTTCGCCAGCACCTCACCGAGCCGCCGCGCCAATGCCGGCGCGAGGCCCTCGAACGGTTCGTCGAGCAAGAGAATGCGCGTGCCGGCCATCAGCGCGCGCGCCAGCGCCACCATCTTCTGCTGGCCGCCGGACAGTTCCAGCGCGCGGCGCTCCTTGAAGCGAGCGACCTCCGGCATGATGGAGAATATCCACTCGAGCCGCGTGTCGACGCCGTCGACCTCGGTCGACCAGGTCGGCAACAGAATGTTTTCGGCGACCGTGAATTCCGGCACCAGGCGGCGGTCCTCCGGCATGTAGCCGACGCCATGCGCGGCGCGGCGATGCGCCGGCAGCGCCAGCAAATCGATATGCCCAAGCTCGGCCTTGCCCGTCGCCGGCAGCGCGCCCATCAGCGCGCGCAAGAACGTCGTCTTACCGGCGCCGTTGCGGCCGATCAGGCCGCACATCTGGCCTTCCTCGACGCTCAGCGAAGCGTTGCGGATGATCGGGATCGGGCCAATCGAGACGTTAAGGTTTTCGATTTTAAGCATGCGCGCCGCCCGGAGCTTTGAGCCGCACGCCGCTGATCAACTCCTGCACGCGCGGATTATCCAGCGTCTCGTGCGCAGTGCCGTCGGCGATCACGGTGCCGTCGTAGAAGGCCAGCACACGGTCGGCGAATTGCGCGACGATCTCCATGTCGTGCTCGACGAACAGCACGGTGATCTGGCGCGTCTTGAGCGCCGACATCACCACGTTCATCAGATCGAATTTCTCCTCGATGGAAATGCCGCTGGTCGGTTCGTCCAAGAGCAGCAGCCGCGGCGAACCGGTCACCGCCATGCCGATGTCGAGCAATTTGCGTACGCCCTGCGGCAGCGCGTTGGCGGTGACGTCGCGATAGCGGCCGATCTGGAATAGCTCGATCGCGGTTTCCGCTTCCGCGGTGGCGGCGTCGGAACGCACCGGCGTGGCGATACTGCCGAATATGCCGGGCTTGCGCCGCGCGATGGCCGCGGCGATGCACATGTTCTCGAACACCGTCAGCGTCGGAAAAATCTGCGCCACCTGGAACGAGCGCGAAATGCCGAGCCGCGTGATCTCGCGCGACGGCATGCCGGTGATGTCCCGATCCTCGAAGTGGATGCTGCCCTTGGACGGCGCCAGGTGACCGGTGATCATGTTGATGAAGGTGGTCTTGCCGGCGCCGTTGGCGCCGATAACGCCGACGGTCTGCTGCGGCGGCACGCTGACCGAAATGTCGCGCGCGGCCACCAGCGAGCCGAAGGTCTTTTCCAGATCGCGGACCTCGAGGATCGGCTTGACGCCAACGCTCATGATTTGGCTCATGATTTCGCCTCCGGCCGCCGCTTGAAGCGCGACACCAAAGAACCAAGCCCTTCCGGCAGGAACAGAATCGTCAGCAGCAGTACCGAGCCGAGCGTCATCTGCCAGAGTTGCGGCATCACATCGACCGCGAAGGATCGCACCGCTTCGAACACCAGCGAACCGATGAAGGCCGCGGCGACATGGCCGGAGCCCGCCAGCACGGTGACGAAGACGAAACCGCCCGATGTGGTCCAGTACGCCATCGCCGGATCGACATGGCCGATCGACATGGCGGCGAGCGCGCCGCCGAGGCCGCCGAGAATGCCGGCGATCACCACCTTGGTGTGAATGATGCCGCTGACCGAGACGCCGAGAAACTCGACGCGGATTTCATTGTCGCGGATCGGCGCCGCCAGCGCGCCGGCGACGGAGCGGAAATACAGGCCGATCAGCAGCGCTGCGATGGCATCGACGGCGAGCGTCAGCCAATACAGCGTCAGACCGAGCGCCTTGCCATGCGGCGCGTAGCCGAGGAAGGTCGGCGTGGCGATGCTGAAGCCGTCGGTGGAGCCGAGCGACTCGGTTTTCACCAGCACGCCGTAAAGGATCATCGACAGCGCCAGGCTGAGCATGGCGAAAAAGATTTCGCGGTAGCGCGCCAGCAAAAAGCCGATGCCCGCGGCGACGAGGCCGGCGCCCAGCCCGCCGAGCAGCACCAAGGCAAACGCATCGGTGAAGCCGGTCCAGCGCGCGCTCAGCGCCACGATGTAGGCACCGATGCAGTAGTAGAGGGCTTGACCAAAAGAAACCAGGCCGACACGCCACAGCACCACAAGACCGAGCACGACCAGCGCGTTGGCGAAGGCGATGGTGGCGAGCGACACTACCCATTCCGGCAGCAACGGCGCCGCCACCGCCGCCGCGACGAGCAGCGCCAATCCGCCGAACAATGAGGCGCGGCCCTGCATGTCAGATCTTCCTCGGCCGGGCGCGCACGAACAGCCCGTAAGGCCGCGCCACCAGCACCAGCGCCATCACGCCGTAGATCACGAACAGTTCTATTTGCGGAACAAGGTGCACCGCCGCGGCGCGGCAGATGCCGACGATCAGCGCACCGACCAGCGCGCCTTCGATCGAGCCCATGCCGCCGATGGCGACCACGGCGAAGGCCAGCACGATGACTTCGACGCCGATGCCGAGCGTGACGGAGATTTTCGGCGCCATCACCGCGCCGCCGAGCGCACCGAGCGCCGCACCGATCAGGAAGGTGACCGTGTAGACCAGCGTAACATTGATGCCGAAGGCGGCGGCCGTTTCACGATCGTAAATGACCGTCGTGAGCAGCCGGC
Organism: Hyphomicrobiales bacterium; assembly: GCA_031389925.1. GTDB lineage: Bacteria > Pseudomonadota > Alphaproteobacteria > Rhizobiales > Xanthobacteraceae > Pseudolabrys. The sequence goes on from JANMSZ010000263.1 coordinate 6,305, forward strand.
CGTAGCGGGTGTATTTCAGCGACCAGTAGGCCAGCGCCGCGATCGCGGCCGCGAGCGCCACCAGCACGATGTCGTAGTTCGACAGCACCAGTTCGCCGATCTCGATATTGCCGGCGGCGATCATCGGCTGATAGGCGCCATATGATTGCGTGCCCCAAATCAGACCGACGACGTCTTCAAGAATGAGGAAGGTGGCGTACGTCACGAGAACGATGACGACCTCGTCCTTGCCGTAGACCAGCCGCAGCAGCCCGCGCTCCAGGATCAGGCCCATCACCAGGCCGATCGCCATGGCGAGGCCCAGCATGAACAGAAAGCCCAGCGCCGCGTTCCAGTCGCCGTTGGTATAGATGCCGACCGCGGTGGCCGCGCCATAGGCGCCGAAGGCGTAGAACGAGCCGTGCGTAACGTTCAATATCTTCATGACGCCGAAGATCAGCGTCAGGCCGACCGCGACGATGAAGAGATAGGCCGCGTAAACGAGGCCGTCGGTCAAAATGGCGGAGGCAGTCAGCACGGCAAGACCGCAAGTTTATGAGAACGGGACGGCGGGAAAGGCGTGTGGCCTCCCCCGCCGCGATGTCGATTCAACCCAAATGCCTCAGCATTTGGCGCATTAGCACTTCGCGCCCTTCATGCCGTCGGCGATCCACTTGTCGGCATCGATGCCGGCTGGCGGATTCACGCATTCCGCCGGGAAGCGCATGATGTCGACGATTTCCGGCTCCTTCTTCGCCTTATTGAAGCGATAGGTGCCGTAGGCCGTGTCCTGGATGCCCTGGTGACCGCCGCCGAGCACCATCTTGATCTCACCCGAGGGACCCGTGAAGGTGATGCCCTTGAAGGCGGCGGCGATCTGATCGGCGTTCGGCTTGCCGTTCGCGGCGGCCTTCTCATAAGCAAGCTTGAGGCCGAGCAGCGACTGCGCCATCTGGTAGGCCGGATAGGTCGGCGGCGTGTTGTAGCGGTCGGTGTAGATCTTGTGGAACCACTTGTTGTAGGCGTTGTCGGGCGCGAGCGGACCGTGCGGGCCACGAGCGCCGATGATGGTGCCGTCCGGCATCTTGTCGCGCAGACGCCCGATCGACGACTCGCCGGTGGTCGAGATGATGGTCATGCGTTTGTCGAGACCGCGCGCCTGCTGCTGATAGATGAAGCCTTCGAGGTCGCCGTTCCAGAAGCTGGTGTGCACGGCCTGCGACTTCGAGGTCAGCAGCGTCGAGACTTCGGCGCCGAATTCGCCGGCGAACAATTTCGGGAACAGCACCTTGTCGGCTTCGGCCTTGGGCGCCAGCACCTTCATGGCGCCGAGGAAGTCACGCCATGAATCCTGGCCCCAGGCGTAGTTCTGGTTGATGCCGGAGAAGCTGGTGAGGTTCTTTTTCTTGGC
>JANMSZ010000343.1:0-7773 GCA_031389925.1 Hyphomicrobiales bacterium
CGTCGTGCTCACGCCGGCTTGATCCTGAACGGCACACTGAATTGTGAAACTGGATTTCAGGTTCGCGTGCCATAAGCGCGTTTACGCGCGTCTTTCGACGCGCTATGGCACGCGCCCCGGAACGACAAGAAAAGTGGAGACTGAAATAATGGATGCCAATGAACTGCGCGCCATGCAGGCGCCGATCAAGGATCGCTACAAGAGCGACGCCAAGGCGGCTTTCATCACGCTGAAAGCCAAAGGCACGCTCGACGACACCAATATCGCCTGCAAGGTGGAAACCGGCCGCGCGCTGGCCGTCGCCGGCCTGCATCCGGCCACCGGCGGCTCCGGCATGGAATTGTGCTCCGGCGACATGCTGCTTGAGGCACTGGTCGCCTGCGCCGGCGTGACCGTGAAGGCGGTCGCCACCGCGCTCGACATTCCGCTGAAGTCCGGCAAGGTGTCGGCCGAAGGCGATCTCGATTTCCGCGGCACGCTCGGCGTCGCCAAGGATGCGCCGGTCGGCTTCGCGCAGATCCGCCTGCGATTCGATCTCGACACCGACGCGCCGCTGGACAAGCTCGATCAATTGCTCAAGCTGACTGAGCGCTATTGCGTGGTCTATCAGACCATCAAGGCCGGCCCGCCGGTCGATGTGAAGATGGCGCGGGTCTAGCCGGGCTAGTCCCGGGCGCAGCGCAGCACGGCTTCGTGGTGCGCTGCAGACCCGGGATCCAGACTCATTTAGTCCGTCCGGGACACGAGCCTAGACCAATGTCCCCCGAGCTTTATTTCGCGCTCACGCTGATCGTCAAAATGGCCATCACCGCCGGCTTCGTGCTGGCAGCGACGGTGACGGCCGAGCGCGCTGGACCCTTGGTCGGCGCGCTGGTGGCGACGCTGCCGCTTGGCGCGGGACCGGTCTACGTGTTCCTCGCGCTCGATCACGACGCGCATTTCATCACGCAGAGCGCGGTCAACTCGCTCGCCATCAATACCGTCAACGTGATCTTCGCGCTGACTTATGCGCTGCTGGCGCAGAGGCGCCCGCTGAGCATTAGCCTGCTGGTGGCGATGCTGGTCTGGGCGGTGCTGGCCTGGACCGTGCACGAAATCCAGTGGAGCGCGGCCAACGCGATTTTGCTGAACGTCGTGGTGCTCGGCATCAGCATCCCGCTGGCGCGGCCGCTGCGCCACGTCCGCATGCCGCCGTTCCGCGCGCACTGGACCGACTTGGCGATGCGCGCCGCGCTGGTCGCGCTGCTGGTCGGCATCACCGTGACGTTCAGCTTCCAGCTTGGCCCCGGCGGTAGCGGCATTCTCGCGGTGTTTCCGGTGATCCTGCTCAGCATCATGTTCATTCTGCACACCCGCGTTGGTGGCAAGCCGACCGCCGCGGTGCTGGCCAATGCGCCGCTCGGACTCGTCGGCTTCGCCGGCGCCTGCATCGTGCTGCATGTCACCGCCGAGCCGTTCGGCAGCGTGATAGGCCTGGCGCTGGCGTTGGCGACATCCATCGGCTGGAGCTTGGCCGTGCTGCTGGCGCGTAAGCGCGGCTTTGCGGTCTAGCTCAACAGCCCTTCCTCCAGCGCCTTGATCTGAATCGCGAGAGTGCGCGAGAAGATGCGGCATTGCGCCAGGCTGCCGGCGGTGAACCACAGGCCGGGCTGCGCGGTGCGCTTCCACATGTTGCGCAACTCGCCGCCCTCGTCGAAGCCCCAGACCGGACCGACGGCGTCGGCGATCGTGTCGCCGAGAAGGCTGCGCACCGTTTCCTGCTGGTTCTTGTAGCCGGTCGCCAGCACCAGCAATTCGGTCGGCACGACGCTGCCGTCGCGCAGTTTGGCGCCACCGGCGACGAAGCGCTCGATGCCGTCATACTGCAGGAGCCCGATCTTGCCGGCGACGATCAGGTCGGAGCAGCCGACATTGAAGTAATAGCCGCCGCCGCGCCGCAGATACATCATCTGGAAGCCGGTCTCGTCCTCGCCGAAATGCAGCTTGAAACCTTTCGCGGCGAGCTTCTCCAAGATCGCCTTGTCGACCTCGCGGCCGCGCGCGGTCGAGATCTGATAGGAGCGCTGCAGCACCTGGTAGGGCATCGAGGTCGCGAGCAGGTCGCAATCCTCGAACGGGATGCCTTCCTGATAAATCGCGTAGACGCTCTGCGCTTCCTTGAGGCTGACGACGTATGTCGGGCTACGCTGGATCAGCGTCACCTCGGCGCCGTGGGCTTGCAGTTCCTGCGCGACGTCGTGGCCGCTGGTGCCCGATCCGAGCACCAGTGCCTTCTTGCCGCGCCAAGCTTCGGCGTTCGCGAAGCTGCCGGAGTGCACGACCTCGCCTTTGAAGTCGTCGAGCCCGGGCAGCTTCGGGAAATACGGAATGCTGCTGACGCCGGTGGCGAAGATCAGATGGCGCGGATGCATGATGCGCGTGCTGCCGTCGCTCCGCTTCAGGGTGATGTTCCAGCGTTTCTGCGACTCGTCATAGGCGCCGCTTTCCAGCGCCGTGCCGGTCCAGAAATTCAACTCCAGGCTTTCGACGTAGGATTCGAACCAGTTCGCCAGCTTGTCCTTCGGGATGTAGGTCGGAAAGCTCGGCGGAAATGGAATGTAAGGCAGATGATTGACGTGCACCTCGTTGTGCAGCGTCAGCGAGTGATAACGCTGGCGCCAGTTGTCGCCGATACGTTCGTGGCGGTCGACGATCAGCGTGTCGACGCCGAGTTGATGCAGCCTTGCCGCGATTGACAGTCCGGCCTGGCCGCCGCCCACGACAATCACCGCCGGGTCGCGGTCGGCGTAAGCGCGCTGCTTGGCGAGGCGGTCGAGCCAATTCTCGCCGCCGAACGTGCGGGTGTCGCTGTCGGCGATCTCGGCCTTCCTGAATTCTTCGTGGCCGCGCAGCTCCTGCAGGTTCGTCACCAGCGTCCAGGCGCGCAAGGCGCCGTTGTCCGGCACCAGCCGCAACGTGCCGTGGCACGGCCCGAACGCAGTCTCGAATTCGAAGATGACCTCGATGGTCTCTCGTCCGGCGCGGCTGACCCAGCGCGGTGGCGTGCGCTTCGCCGGGATGTGGAAATTTGTAGGCTTGGTGCGCGCCAGCGTCTCGCGTAATTTGGCCTCGATCTGCTCGCGCCCGGACTGGGTCTGCAAATTCCAGGTAAACGCCAGCACGTCGCGCCACAGGCCGTCCGGCAGGAACAACTCCGCCGCGGCCTTGGCGTCCTGCGCCTGCAGCGCCGCTTCGAAGCTGGCGAGCCAGTCTTGCGCCTCGGCCGGCGCCGTCGCGTTTTTACGTTCGGCGATGTTCATCGTTTTTTATTTCTTGGCCGTCTGATCGAGCTTGGCCTTGAGCATATAGAGCGCTTCCATCGCCTCGCGCGGCGACATGTCGTCCGGGTTCAGCGCCGCGAAGGCGGCGATCATCAATTCGTAGGCGTCGTCCTGCGCCTTTTGCGGTGGCGCGTAAGGCGCGGCGAACAGCGGTAGGTCCTCGAAGCCCTTCGGCTTGGCGCGATCTTCCTGCTCGAGCTTGGCCAGCACAAGTTTGGCGCGTTCGATCACGCTCGCGGGTAAGCCTGCAAGTTTCGCCACCTGGATGCCGTAGGAATGATCGGCCGAGCCCGGCACCACCTCGTGCAGGAACACAACGTCGCCCTGCCACTCCTTCACGCGCACGGTGGCGTTGTGCAGCCGGTTGAGGCGTGCCGCGAGCGCGGTCAGTTCGTGGAAATGGGTGGCGAACAGCGCGCGGCATTTGTTGACGTCATGCAAATGTTCGACGGTAGCCCAGGCGATCGACAGACCATCGAAGGTCGCGGTGCCGCGACCGATTTCGTCGAGGATGACGAGCGAACGCGCGCTGGCCTGATTAAGGATGGCGGCGGTCTCGACCATCTCGACCATGAAGGTCGAACGGCCACGGGCTAGATCGTCAGCGGCGCCGACGCGCGAGAACAGCCGGTCGACCACGCCGATATGCGCCGACTTCGCCGGCACATAGCTGCCAGCCTGCGCCATGATGGCGATCAGCGCGTTCTGCCGCAGGAAGGTGGATTTGCCGGCCATGTTGGGGCCAGTGATCAGCCAGATGCGACCGCCGTTTGTTTCGCCCGGAGGCGAGAGGTCGCTGTCGTTGGCGACGAAAGGCGTGCCGTCGCGCGCCAGCGCCTGCTCCACGACCGGATGGCGGCCGCCTTCGATCACAAAGGCGAGGCTGTCGTCGATCTGCGGCCGGGCGTAGTCGCGCTCGGCGGCGAGCGCGGCCAGCGCGCTGGCGACATCGAGCGCGGCCAACGCGTCGGCGCATTGCTTGATCGGCGCGGTCTGCGCGATCACGCTCGCCTCCAGCCGCTCGAAGATTTCTAATTCGAGGCCCAGCGAGCGCTCGGCGGCGCTGGCGATCTTGGCTTCCAACTCGCCCAATTCGGTCGAGGTGAAGCGCACCTGACCGGCGAGCGTCTGGCGATGAATGAAGGTAGCGTTGTGCGGCGGCACGGTGAGCTTGTCGCCATGTTGCGCGGTGATCTCGACGAAATAACCTAGCACATTGTTATGCCGGATCTTGAGGCCCTTGATGCCGGTCTCGTCGGCATAGTGCGCTTGCAAGGCGGCGACGACCTGGCGGGTGTCGTCGCGCAGCGCGCGCGTCTCATCAAGCGTGGCGTCGTAGCCGGTGCGCACGAAACCGCCGTCGCGTTTGAACGCGGGCAGGTCGGCAGCGAGCGCGGCCGATAATTCGGCAGCCAGCATGCCGTCCGGTGCGCGGCAGGCTTTGATGGCATCGGCGATTTCCGCCGGCGTCTCTTTCAACGAACCAAGCGCGCGGGCCAAGTCGGCCGCTGCCAGAATGCCGTCGCGAATGGCGGCGAGGTCGCGCGGACCGCCGCGCTGCACGGAGAGCCGCGCCAAGGCACGCGCCAGATCGGGCGCCGCCGCCAGCCGCGAGCGCGTATCGGCGCGCACCGCGACATCGTCGACGAAGCTTGTCACCGCATCCAGCCGGCGCGCGATGGCCTTGGGATCGGTCAGCGGCGCCGCCACTCTTTGCGCCAACAGACGCGAACCGGCTGAGGTCACGCTGCGGTCGATGCAGTCGAGCAGCGAGCCGCGCCGCTCGCCGCCGAGCGTGCGGATCAATTCGAGATTGCTGCGGGTCGCCTGATCGATGGCGATCGATGCGCCGGCGCTCTCGCGCAAAGGCGGCGACAGCGGCGGCCGTTTTCCGAGCTGGGTGCGCTCGACGTAAGTGACGCAAGCCGCGGCGGCGGTGACTTCCAGCCGTGACAGCGTGCCGAAAGCTTCGCTGGTCGCCACCGCAAAGAACGACGTCAGCCGCCGCTCCGCTGAAGCGCCGTCGAACACGTCGCGCGTCAGCGGCGTCACCGCCGGCAGCGTGCGCCAGTAGGGCACCAGATCGGGATCGGCGAACAGCGCGTCGGAGACGAGGATTTCGCTCGGCTCCAGCCGCGCAATCTCGGCCGAGAGCGAAGCGCGGTCGCATTCGGCGATGCGGAACTCGCCAGTCGAAATATCGATCCAGGCGAGACCGAAACGGTTTTCATCGCCGGCCGACGACAAGCGCGCCCGCGCGACGGCAAGAAGATAATTGTTGCGCTTGGCGTCGAGCAGCGTGTCTTCGGTGAGCGTGCCGGGCGTGACGAGGCGCACGACGTCGCGCCGCACCACGCTCTTTGAGCCGCGCTTGCGCGCCTCGGCCGGGTCCTCGGTCTGCTCGCAGACCGCGACGCGATGGCCGAGCGCGATCAGCCGGTGCAGATATTCGTCGGCGCGCACCACGGGCACGCCGCACATTGGAATGTCGCGGCCCTGATGCTTGCCGCGCTTGGTCAGCACGATGCCGAGCGCGCGCGAGCCGGTCTCGGCGTCGTCGAAGAACATCTCGTAGAAATCGCCCATCCGGTAGAACAGCAGGCAGTCCGGATTGTTGGCTTTGATCTCGATGTACTGCTCGAGCATTGGACTTGGGCGTCCGGCTTCGCCGGCCGCGCTGGGGCTGGGCAGCGCATTGACGTCGGCCGCCGGCGGCGGGCCGTCAGGCGGAACCTCGGGTTCGGACAGGCCGATGGGGTGCGTCAGCGCCATGGGCGAATGCTAGCAGAAGGAAAAAGGGCGTGCCACGAACTCGCTTCACCTCTCCCCGCAAGAGCGGGGAGAGGGAGTGCGGCTTCAGGTCGCAAACGTCACGCCGGTGATGCGTTCGAGATTGCCGTGCCAGACCATTTCCTTGTCGGCCTTCGGCATGTCCTTTTCCTCGATAATCCGCAGCGTTTCGCGGGTATACATCGTGCCCTTTTCCGGATCGAAGGGGCAGTCGGAGGCGAACACGATCTTGTCGAGGTCGTAGAAGGCGAAGCCCGCGTGCATCGCCGGTTCGGCGGTGAAGGTTGCGGTGTCGGCGTAGAACGAATGCTTGAAGTAATCGAGCGGGCGCTTCTTCAGGCTCTTGTAGAGCATGGTGAGGTCCTCGTCCGAGGTGCGGGCGCCGAGCTGGTCCCAGCCGGGACCGATGCGGCCTTCCAGCATCGGCGTGATGCCGCCGAAATGGTGGGTGATGATCTTGAGCTTCGGGTATTTGTCCATGATCTTGGAGAACACCAGCCGCGACATTGCCGCTGTCGTCTCGTAGGACCAGCCGAGCGTCCACCAGATTTCATATCGCGACTTCTTCTCCGAGGCGTAGTCGGAGAAGCTGGCGTTGCGCGCCGGATGCAGCCAGATCGGCTTGTCGAGTTTTTCCATCGCGGCGAAGAACGGTTCGAACTCCGGTTCGTCGAGCGGCTTGCCGGCGATGTTGGTAAAGATCTGTACGCCGAGCGCGCCATTGGCGATCGCGCGCTTGGCTTCGCCGACGCCGGCATCCGGCGCGTTCAACGCGACCTGCGCAACCCAGCCTGGGAAATGGTCTTTGTCCTTGGCGCAGATCTCGGCGAATTCGTCGTTGATCAGCTTGGCATACTCGTTCGCCTTGACGCCGTCGCCCTTGGTGAACATCTCCAGCGGCGGCATCGGGTAAGAAAGAATTTGCGCATAGTCCTTGAAGGTGTCGACGATCTTCTTGCGAATATCGATATCGTGGATGCACGGCACTTCGCGCATGCGCTTGCCGATGTCGGGATAGCCGCTGTCGACCAGCAGTTTGAACATCCGGCTCGGCATGAAGTGAGTATAGGCGTCGATACGCATGCGACTTTCCTTGGCTTGCTGACAGTTAGTACGGCGTGATGACGTTGAGCAGCGCCTGGCGGCCGCCTTTGACGGCGTCGCGGGCACGGATCAGCGCGTCGGGCAGGTCGGCGGGCTTTTCGACGCGCTCGGTATAGGCGCCTTGCGCGCGCGCCAGTTCGTCGTAGGCCGGCGCCGGATCGAGATCGGCGAGGTCGCGGCCGTCGTTTTCGCCGGCGACGCCGTCCTTGAACATCGACAGCGTGGAATTGCGCACGGCGCCGTAGCGGCTGTTGTTGAAGATGATGGTGAGGATCGGCAGCTTGTGCTTGCCGGAGACCCAATGTCCCACCATCGGATTCGAGAACATGTAGGCGCCGTCGCCGAGCGTCGCGACCACGAACGAGTCCGGTGACGCCAGCTTGGCGCCGAGCGCCGCGCCCAGCCCCCAGCCGAGGCCGCCGGCCGGTCCCAGTGCGAACAGCGTGCCGGGCTTTTCGCGCGCGCAATGGTCGGCGCGCAGCGAATATTCATTGAAGATGATGGCGTCTTCGCCGACAGCCTCGCCGATGCAGCGCGACAAATAAGCGGGCGAAATCTG
>JANMSZ010000422.1:0-13941 GCA_031389925.1 Hyphomicrobiales bacterium
GGCGTTTGCGATTTGCACTGACCCCTCACCCGCCTCGCTTCGCTCGGCACCCACTCCCGCAAGGGGAGAGGGAAGAAATAAAAAAAGGGCCCCTTGCGGGGCCCTGTGTGCATAAGGTGGAGGATTCGGGCTGCCGTCTACGCCACAAAGGGAGGAAACGGCAGCTGCGCACGGGTACAGTCAATCGACAGCGCGGGCCTATGCCAAGTAAATTGCCCGTAAATTCCCGATGAAATGTGCCCGGAATCGGACACAATCATCTTGAACACGAACGCGTAACGCCAATGGCTTTCAAGCTTTACAACGCGCCGCAATCGACCTGCAGCCAGCGGGTCCGCTTTGTCTTGAACGCCAAGAAACTGGCCTTCGACGAGGTAAAGCTTAATCTGCTCGAAGGCGACCAGCTCAAGCCGGACTATCTTAAATTAAATCCGAACGGCGTGGTGCCGACGCTCGACCATGACGGCGACATCGTCACCGATTCCACCGTCATCACCGAATATCTCGACGAGGTTTCGCCGGCCGGCAGCCTCACGCCGGAGAGTCCGGTCAAGCGCGCCCGCATGCGCGCGCTGATGCATTTCATCGACGAGATGCCGGCCGCCGCGGTGCGCGTGCCGACGTTCAATCTCGCCTTCCTGCCGAGCTTCCAGAAGATGAGCCGCGAGGCTTTCGTCGCCATGGCGGAATCCAAACCGCTGCGCCGCGAGTTCATGATGACCATGGGCCAGACCGGATTTCCCAAAGCCGAGATGGATGCCGCGCTGTCGCGCCTGCGCCGTAGCTACGAGCGCATGGATCGCGAGATCGAGTTGAGCGGCGGCCCGTGGCTGCTCGGCAAGGACATCACGCTGGCCGACGTCGCCATCATGCCGGCGCTGGTGCGCATGAACGATCTCAACATGCCGGACTGGCAGGATTTGCCGCGCGTCGTGACGTGGCTCGACAACGTACGCGCGCATTTCGCGTTCATGCCTACTTATTACCACGGCTCGCTGCTGAGCGAACGCTTCCCGCATTTGAAAGAGAAAACGCGCGCCGCTGTGTGACGGTTTTGTAACGCGTGCAATGCAGCGTCGTTAATCAAACACCAAGGAACTCAGGCTAGCACAGCGGTACGTCCTTCCGCGCAAGCGAGCCGCATGTCGATCCTTCCCAAATTCAGTCTCAAGGTGACCGCCAAGGCCGTGGTGCTGATTGCCGGGCTCGGCATCATGTCGGTGCTCGCCAACTGGGTTTGTCTGCAACGGCTCGACCGGCTGGACGAAATCAGCAGCGCGCTGGTCAATAAGCTGGCGCCGGCGCGGCTGGCGCTGACCGAGGCCAAGATCGCCGTCGCGTCGATGGGCCTCGCGACCTACAAAATGGCGGGCTCGTCCGATCCCGACACCGTGCGCGAGGCGGTCGAAGAGCGCGACGGCCAGTTCGCCACCGCCAAGGCCTGGCTCAACGGCGCCATCGGCTATCTGCCGGACCGCGCCGATGACGTGCGAGGCATGATCGAGCGCCTCGATCGGGTCAACGACATTTCGAACAACGTCTATGTGCTGAACAAAAGCGGCGACCGCGAGCGCGGCCGCTCCACCCTTGAATTCAAGTTCGACGCGGCGCTGGTCGACGCGGCGACCAGCATCAACCGTTTGATCAACATCCTCGGCGGCGAGAGCAACGTCGCGGTTGCCGTTGCCGCAGCCGAAAAGGCCTGGACCTTCGACGCCGTTCTCGGCGTGCTGTTCGGCGGCACCATGGCGACGGTGGGCGTGGCCATGTTCCTGGCGCACCGCACGGTGGCGGGCCCGCTGCAGCGGCTGGCCGGCGTCATGAGCGAAATCACGCAGAGCAAGTTTGACTCTCCGATCGACGAGCTCAAGCGTGGCGACGAAGTCGGCACCATGGCGCGCGCGGTTCTGGTATTCCGCGACAACGCCATCGCCCTGCGCGACGCCCAGCTCCAGCGCCAGCGCGCCCGCGAGCAGGCCGCCGCCGAGAAGCGCACCGCGCTCGACCGGCTCGCCGGCAGTTTCGAGACCAAGATTCTCAGCGTGACGGCCGCTCTTGCGGGCGCCGCCGCGCAGCTCGACGACTCGGCCCGTTCCATGAGCGGGGCTGCCGATGAATCCGGCTCGCACGCCCGCGCCGCGGCGGTGGTCGCGGATGAGACCACGACGGTGGCGCGCACGGTGTCCAACGCCATCGACGAACTCTCGACGGCGATGCGGGATATCGACACCCAGCTTGCCAGCGCCGCCGGTGTGGTGGTCGAAGCGACCCGGCGCGCCGATGTCGCCGTGACCAATGCCGACGGACTGAGCGTCGCCGTCGGCGACATCGACAAGGTCGCCGGTATGATTCAGGCGATCGCCAGCCAGACCAATCTGCTCGCGCTGAACGCGACCATCGAAGCGGCGCGCGCCGGCGAGGCCGGCCGCGGCTTCGCGGTCGTGGCCCAGGAGGTTAAGTCGCTCGCCGCCCAGACCACGCTGGCGCTCGCCAGCATCAAGGACAAGACCCGCACCGTGCGTGAGATCATCGATGGCGTCTGCGGCGCGACGCAACTGATGTCGAATGTCATCGCCCAGATCGAAGGTGTGTCGCGGTCGATCGCCAGTTCGATCGCGCTGCAGAGCGACGCGACCCAAAAGATCGCCGAAACGGTGGACGGCGCCGCCAGCCGCAGCCAGCAGGTCGCCAACAGCGTCGCCGGGGTCAGCACCTTCGCCAACCGCACGAATTTGAACGCGCAGCAAATTCTCGAGGCCGTCGCCGATCTCAACCGGCAGGCCGTCGCCCTGCAGGGCGAGGCCCAGCTTTTCGTGGCGCAGGTGCGCGCCGCCTAGAGATTATTTGGTCGTGGTGACCTTCGGTAGTTCGATCTTCACGGTCGAGGACTTGCCGCCGCCGAGATTGCCCGTCGCGAACAGAATGCCGCCACCCACCACAATTACGATCAGCGCGCCGACCAGAACGCCGAGCACGCCAATACCGCCACTGCCACCGTCAGCCATAGTCGCCTCCCTGAGTTCTCCAGGGAACTAAGTGGCGGCATCGCTTTTGGTTCCGGCGCGGAACTTCAGCTTCAGCGGCGCGCGATGCCAGAGCCTCGTACCACGACGATCTGGGTGCGTTGTCCGGTGATGCCGAAATCGTCGTCATTGATGAGAACTGCCGAGCCGTCGCCAAGCAGCGTCATGCCTTCGGTCTTGCCGATGATCTTGGGGAAATCCGCGGTGTCGAACCGCAGCGTCTTGGTAACGGGCGCGATAGCCGCGGCCGACAAGTCGGTCTGCTCGAGCGAGGGGCTGGTCGCGATATCGTCCCAGCGGCTGCCGGCGATATTGGTGGCGCTGCCCAGATCGATCTCGTGCAGCTTGGTGGTCTGCTCGGTGCGCTCCAGCACGACGAGCCGGTCGAGCCCAACCGCCATCAGTTCGCTGATGCGCGGATCGTTCTGCGCGCGAGAAGGGTCGCGGCGGAAGCTCTGTGGATCGTCGAGCGTGTAGACGTATTCGCCGGCGACCTGCATGGTTGCGCGCTCGATCTTGAAAATGCGGGCGTTACGGGCTTGCCGGTAGGCCGCGCTGTCGGGATTGGCCAGCGGGTTCTGCATGATGAAATAGATAAAGCGTTCGTCCGGGGAGATCGCGATGCCTTCGATGCCGCGGTTGGCCTGACGCTTGGTCAGGATCGGCGGCAGCGACCCCACGGTCTGGTAACGAGCCCCGGTGTAGTCGCCCTCGGTGCCGCGCGGAACATGGCGCGCGATTATTCGTCCGTCGGCGCCAAAATGGGCGATAGACGGCGCGTTCTCGTCGCCGATCCAGAACGTGCCGTCGGCAAGCCGCACGAGGCCCTCGGCGTCGATGCCGTTCACGTCCTGCGCCAGTGGTTTGCCCTTGCCGTCGAGCGGGGTTTCGGTGGTAGCGGTGCGCAGCGGATTGGGCATGCCGTTAAGCGGACGGCCGTCGTGGTCCTTGAGCTTGATGACGTCGGTGACGGCAAACGTGCCGTCATCCATCAGCATGACGCGGTAGATCGATGGCGTGTAGGACGGCGTCAGGTAGACACGGCCCGGCGGCTTGGCGTCGCGGCAGGCGGCGATCTCGCCGTCCATGACGGACTTCGCCTCGCTACAGGCGAAATTGGGGCCGCGGTCGCCGAGCGTCCACATGACGTTCGGTGGATCGTTCGGATGGCGGAACGCGGCGCTGCCGATGCCGACCGTCAGGGTCAGCGTCTTGCCGTTTTCGAACGTCGTGCTGCCGAGCGTCAACAACGTGTCCTCGCTGCGATATTCACGAATTGTCACCTCGGCCGCGGCGGCAGCTTGTCCGGCGATGGCGGCGCCCGCAAGTGCCGCCAGGATGCGCGTTGAGAAAGACACGATTCTGTATTTCCAGTTGCGACCCGGCAACAATACTTGGCCGGCCATGACCGCGCCATGACGGTCCCGGCGGCGATGGCGCAGGCCGGCGGTTTGGGCGGCAAAAGCTAGCTCGCGTCGCCGGCAGCGGCGGCCAGTCGCGCGTTCTTCGCCGCCTCGAAGCCGTGCATGCCGCCGTACCATTGGATGGCGATCACGGCGCCTTTGACCGGTTGCAGCAGCGCGAGTGCCATCACCAGCGCGAGCGATGGCCACAGGATCATGCTCGCGACGACAGGCGGGGCAATGTGCGTTTCCACCGCCAGCACGATCGGCACTAGTGCCCCGTTTCCGAAGTTCGTGATCCATTGCAGCAAGTTCTGACACGAACTTCGGAAACAAAAGGGGCACTAGCAAGTATATGATTCTAGTGCCGCTTATCGATTTGAAGTTCCTGAGCGAACTTGAGGCAGGTGATGCAGGAACTTCAAATCGGCGGCACTAGTATGTGGCCGACAATGGCGATCACGAGGTAGGCGGGAAAATCGTCGGCGCGGTGGTGATGCAGTTCCTCGCCGCAGCGCGGGCAGGCGTCGTTTACCTTCAGGAAGGCGCGGAACACGCGGCCTTCGCCGCAGGCGGGGCAACGCCCGCGGAAGCCGCGCCACACCGCCTGGCCGAAGCGGCTGGGGAGCACAACGCGTACGGATGCGGTGTCGCCGGTCATTGCGCCGCGATAAACTTGATCAGCCACAGCACCGGAAAGCCGAAGCCCGCGTCGAGGTTGACGGTGAAATTGCGCAGCCATGCCGGCGCCTGGTCGCTGTAGCCGAACATCATCACCATTATGGCGAGCGGGATCGCGACCGCGACCAGATAGGCGAAGCGTATCCAGCGCGCGCGGTTCTCCGCGCGTTCCTTGGGCGAGATGTAGCGTTGGGTGATAGGGGCCATCTTGTTTGCGGGGCGCGCGCCGAGCGCGCCCCGGCTGTTGCCTCAATACCTGTTCGCGATCGGCAGTTCCTCGGCCGGGAACAGCGAGATGACGCGGCAGCCTTTGTCGGTGACCACGACTTCTTCCTCGATGCGCGCGCCGGAGAAGCCGTCGGTCGCCGGGCAATAGGTCTCGATCGCGAACACCATGCCTTCCTTGATCTCGGTCGGGTGATCCATCGAGATCACGCGCGAGATGATCGGCCGTTCGTGTAGTGCGAGACCCAGGCCGTGCGCGAACTGCAGGCCGAAGCACGACAACTCGTCCGGGAAGCCGAACTCGTCCGCCTTCGGGAAGGCTTCGGCGATATGCGCGGTCGACGCGCCGGGTTTGATGCGCGCCATCGCATTGTCGAGCCACTCGCGCGCCAGCTTGTAGGCGTCGTGCTGCGCCGGCGTGGCGCGGCCGACATTGAAGGTGCGGTAGTAGCAGGTGCGGTAGCCCATGAAGGCCTGCAGGATGTCGAAGAAGCACTGGTCGCCGGGGCGGATCAGGCGGTCGGTGAAGTTGTGCGGATGCGGATTGCAGCGCTCGCCCGACACAGCGTTGACCGCTTCGACGTCGTCGGAGCCGTGGCGATAGAGGAACTCGTTGACCATGGCGACGACGTCGTTCTCGCGTATGCCGGGTTTGAGCTCTGTGTTGACCATGTGATAGGCGCCGTCGACCATCGCCGCGGCGTGGTTGAGCAGCGCGATTTCGTCCTGCGATTTGATCTCGCGCGCTTCCAGCATGGTCTGCTGGCCGTCGACGATGTTGAGACCGGCCTTCTGCAGCTCGAACATCATCGGCGGTTCGATGATGTCGACGCCGATCGGCATGTCGGCGACGCCGTGTTCGCGCAGGATCGAGGCGATTTCCTCGGCGTGCTTCTTCATCAGGCCGAAGGCGGGCGCGACGGTGCCGCGCAGGCCGATCAGTCCGGCCTTGCAGTTTTCCGGGGCGAGCCACGGCGCGTAGAGCTTGTGGTGGACGGCGGCGGAGCCGAAGTCCCAGAGGATCGGTTCGCCGGTGCGGGTCAGCAGCGCCCAGCGCGCCAGTTTGTCGCGTTCCCATTCGCCGATCTTGGTCGAGGTCAGGTAGCGGATGTTGTTGACGTCGAACACCAGCAGCGCGCCGAGTTCGGACTTCTCCAGCGCCTGCTTGGCGCGGCCGAGGCGGTAGCGGTGCAGGCGGCGGTAATCGACGCGTTCCTCGAAGTCGACGCCCATGATGCCGAGCGAGGGCAGCGCGCGGCCCCAGTTATGCCGCGGGTTGATGTCTTCGGCGCTGATCTTGCGGACGGTCTGGTCCATGGCGCGTTTCTCCTTTGAATAGCTTTCCCGGGCTTATAGCCCTTGGTTCGGCCGGATTATAGGGCCACGAAGTACGGCCGGATATGCGCTCTTTCTTCCCCTCTCCCCTTGCGGGAGAGGGTGGACGCGAGCGTTAGCGAGCGGCCGGGTGAGGGGTCCGGGCTCAGCGTTTGGCACTGACCCCTCACCCGCCTCGCTTCGCTCGGCACCCTCTCCCGCAAGGGGAGAGGGAAGAAAGAAAACCTATTGACACTCCGTTGGGGACCCGGCGTTCCGCGCGCCCTCGCGTGTCTGGACGCCAGCTAGGCGACCTTCTTGCCCCACAGCCTGGCCGAGGCGATGTCGGCGCCTTCGCGGATCGAGCGCAGCTTCAGCCACACTGCGGGCTCAATCACCCATTCGCGGTTGGTGAAGGTGCCGAAGCCGCAATCGGTCGAGGCGATGACGCGCTCGCGGTCGCCGACCACGCTGACGGCTTCCTCGATGCGGCGCGCGACCACTTCGGGATGTTCGACGAAGTTGCTGGTGGTCTCGACCACGCCGGGCACCAGCAGCATGTCCTTCGGCAGCGGATGTTTCTTCAGTGCGTGATATTCATGCGCGTGGCGCGGATTGGAAAACTCGATCGACAGCGCGCCGACATTCGCCTGATAAATCGCCGGCAAAATGGTGGCGAGCGGCACGTCGTGGATATGCGGGCCTTCCCAATTTCCATAACAAACGTGCAACCGCACGCGGTCGCGCGCAATGCCTTCGATGCCGGCATTGATCGCCGCGACATGGGCCTCGACGCGCTTGACGAAAGCGGCGTCGTCGAGATCGCGATACATCATGGTGCGGTCCATGGCGAGATCGGGCGCGTCGATCTGCAGGATCAACCCGGCTTTGTGGATCGCGAGATATTCGTTGCGCATCTCGCGCGCGATCGCCGCCAGATAAGCGTCGTGTGAATCGTAGAACGCGTTGAGCATCGTGGTCGAGACGATGCCGGGCGAGGGCGCGGTCATGAACTGCTCGGAGAACTTCGCGCCGGCGATTTTCTTGAAGCGCGCCAACTCATCTTGGATCGGCTTGATGTCGAGATATTTCAGCTCGCCCTGGCACTCCGGCGCGTTCTGCTGCTTGCTGATGTGCGGAAAGCGCCGCATCAGGCCCGCGACCAGTTCGGGGAATTCCTCGAATTCGCGGCCGCGCCGGCGCTTCGAGATGCCGGCAAAGCCCGACATGCGCTGCGGCACGTAAGTCTGGAAGCCGACGCGCTGCTGCTCGCCGTCATTGCCGATGTCGATGCCGGCCGAGACCTGCTTGTCGACGACGTGGCCGACCGCCTTGTCCATTTCCGCCGCCATTTCCTTGGCGTCGAAGGTTTCGCCGGCTTCCTGGCGCAGCAGCAAATCGGACAGCTTTTCGTTGCGCGGCAGGCTGCCGACATGGGTGGTCAGAATGCGGTCTCGGCTGAAGATCATGAACGCCTCTCCCTTTGGCCGTCATTGCGGCCTCTTCGTCGCCCCTGCATAATACGGATTGTCTCGGGAGGACAATAAAATGACCGTCGCCACTGTGCGTGCGGCAGACGTAAGTGGCGCTGAACCGGTGGGCCAAATCCCACGCGAATACAATTTCGCCGCCGATGTCCTGCAGCGCAATCTCGATGCCGGCCGTGCCAACAAGCCGGCTTTTATCGACGCGCGCGGGGTCACGACCTACGGCCAGTTGGCCGACCGCGTTGCGCGGTTCGGCGCCGGCCTGCGCGGCCTCGGCGTCAAGCGCGAAGAGCGCGTGCTGCTGGCGCTCACCGACACCATCGATTGGCCGACGGCGTTTCTCGGCTGCCTCAAGACCGGCATCATCGCCGTGCCGGTCAACACGCTGCTGACCGAGGACGATTACCGTTTCATGCTGGCCGACAGCCGCGCCAAATGCCTGGTGGTGTCGGAAGTGCTGTTTCCGAAATTCGAGCAGTTGATCCGGCAGAGTCCGGACCTCGAGCACGTCATCGTTTCGGGCGAGAATCCTAACGGTTATCGCCTGTTCGAGGACATCGTTGGCGCCGACGAGCCGGAGCCTTACACCGCGCCGACCACGGCGGACGACATGGCGTTCTGGCTCTACACCTCGGGCTCGACCGGCAAGCCCAAAGGCGCGGTACATTGCCACGCCAGCCTCAAGCTCACCGCGGATTTGTACGGCACGCCGGTGGCAGCGCTGAAGGAAAGTGACGTCGTCCATTCGGTCGCCAAGCTGTTCTTCGCCTACGGCCTCGGTAACGCCATGACGTTTCCGATGTCGGTCGGCGCGACCACGGTGCTCAATGGCGAGCGGCCGACGCCCGACGGCGTCGCCGAGTTGCTGCGCAAGCATCCGGTCACGGTGTTCTTCGGCGTGCCGACGTTTTACGCAGCCTTCCTCAACAGCCCGAACGCGCCCAAGAAGGACGAAGTGAAACTGCGCCGCTGCCTGTCGGCCGGCGAGGCGCTGCCGGAGGAAGTGGCGAAGAATTTCTTCGCGCGCTACGGCGTCGAAATCTCCGACGGCCTCGGCACCACCGAGATGCTTCACATTTTCCTCACCAACCGGCCGGGCCAGAATAAATACGGCACCACCGGCAAAGGCGTGCCGGGATACGAAATCCAGTTGCGCGGCGAGGACGGCCAGCCGGTGAAGCCCGGCGACATCGGCGAACTCTACGTGCGCGGCCCAACCAGTGCGCTGATGTACTGGAATAACCGCGAGAAATCGCGCGACACTTTCCGCGGCGAGTGGACCCGCTGCGGCGACAAATACATTGAGGACGCCGACGGTTATTTCGTCTGCTGCGGCCGCGCCGACGACATGCTGAAGGTGTCCGGCATGTATGTGTCGCCGTTCGAGGTCGAGGCCGCGCTGTCGTCGCACCCGGACGTGCTGGAAGCCGCGGTGGTCGGCTGGAACGACGAGCAGAAGCTGATCAAGCCCAAAGCCTTCGTCGTGCTGAAATCGCCGGACAAGGCCAGCGACGCGCTGATGAAGGCGTTGCAGGAGCACTGCAAGCAAAAGCTGGCGCCGTTCAAATATCCGCGCTGGATCGAATTTCGCAAGGAACTGCCGAAGACGGCGACCGGGAAGATTCAGCGGTTCAAACTGCGCGCCGAACAATAATGCCCTTGCCCGACTTCGGTTTCCTCAGCATCGGCGCCCAGCGGCTCGAATACCGCATGATCGGGCCGCGGCCGGACGAAGCGCCGACGCTGGTGCTGCTGCACGAAGGCCTCGGCTGTGTCGGCATGTGGGGCGATTTTCCCGACGAGTTGCAGAAAGCGACCGGCCTGGGCGTGTTCCTCTATTCGCGCGAAGGCTACGGCCAATCGAGCTCGGCCAAGCTGCCGCGGCCGCTGAACTTCATGCACACCGAAGCGCAGGACACGCTGCCGAAAATCCTCGAGACAATAGGCTTCCAGCACGGACTGCTGGTCGGCCACAGCGACGGCGCCTCGATTGCCGCGATCTATGGCGGTTCGCATCAGGATCACCGGGTGAGCGGCATCGTGCTGATCGCGCCGCACTTCATCGTCGAGGACGTGACCAGCGCTTCGATCGCCGAGATGCGGAAGGCCTACGACACCACCGAATTGCGCACGCGGCTGGCGCGTTATCATGCCGACGTCGACGCCACGGTGCACGGCTGGAGTGACGTCTGGCTCAAGGGCGATTTCCGCAAATGGGATCTCACGGAGTTCCTCGCCTATATCCGCGTGCCGGTGCTGATCGTGCAAGGCGAGGGCGACCAATACGGCACGGTGCGCCAGATCGAGGTCGCGCAGGAGGAATGCTACTGCCCGGTCGAGGTCGCGTTGCTCCCCGGCGCCAAACACGTGCCGCAGCGCGAAGCGCCCGAGGCGACGATGAAGGCAGTGACGGAATTCATCGCGCGGGTGCTGGAAAATGAAATGGCCGGCGTTAAGCCGGCCATCGCATCATCTCAGTAACTGAGAAGTCTATTCCGCCGCCTGCTTGGCGCTCGAGCCGTGCGCGGCGGTCAGATAATCCATCGCCGCCTGCACGCCGCCCTTCTTGATCGGTACGTTGGCCAGTTGCAGCGCCATCTCGGTGATGCCGAGCGCGCCGATCAGCGTACCGTCATTGATGTCGCCCAAGTGCCCGATGCGGAAGTACTTACCGGCATAGGCGCCGAAGCTGGCGCCGTAGGAGATGTTGAAGTGCTCCAGCGCCAGCGCGCGGAACGCGTCGGCGTCGTGGCCGTCGGGCATCATGACCGCGGTGATGGTCGGCGAATATTGCGCGGCGTTCTTGTTGAGGTTTTCCAGTCCCCACGCCTTGATCGCGCGGCGGGTGGCTTCCGCCAGCCGGTCGTGACGGGCAAACACGTTGTCAAGGCCTTCCTCGTGCAGCATCTCGATGCCGACGGCGAGGCCGTGCAGCATCTGCGTGCCGGGCGTGTAGGGGAAGAAGCCAACTTTGTTCATCGCCAGCATCTCGTCCCAGGCGAAGAACGACTTCGGCAGCGTGGAATTCTTGTTGGCGGCGATCGCCTTGTCGCTGATGGCGTTGAAAGACATGCCGGGCGGCAGCATCAGGCCCTTCTGCGCGCCGCCGACGGAGACGTCGACGCCCCATTCGTCGTGACGGTAGTCGGCCGAGGCCAGCGACGAGATGGTGTCGACCATCAGCAGCGCCGGATGGCCGGCGGCGTCGATCGCCTTGCGCACGTCCGGGATCGGCGATAGCGCGCCGGTCGAGGTCTCGTTGTGCAGGACGCAGACCGCCTTGATTTCTTTGTTCTTGTCGTCGCGAAGCTTGGCTTCGATCGCCTTGACGTCGACGCCGCTGCGCCAGTCGCTGGTGAGAAATTCGGGCTTGAGGCCGAGCTTCTCGGCCATCTTCTTCCACAGTGCAGCGAACTGGCCGGTCTCGACCATCAGCACTTTGTCGCCGGGCGACAGCGTGTTGACCAGCGCGCCTTCCCAGGCGCCGGTGCCGGTCGCGGTGTAGATGATCACCGGGTTGGTGGTCTTGAAGATGGTCTTGATGCCCTCAAGGCACTTCTTGGCGAGCTTGGAAAATTCAGGACCGCGATGGTCGATGATCGGCGTGTCCATCGCGCGCAGAATGCGGTCGGGGACCGGCGTCGGTCCCGGAATTTGCAAAAAATGACGCCCCACCGAGCGCGAAGAATTCTTCGCCATAGCTTTCGCTCCTAAAATTGCGGCTTGGGATAATTTGGCGTGGCTCTGCCGCCCGCGCTGGTCCCGGCCAGGGAGTGGCGCTTGTGGCGTTGAACTATGAATGTAACAGTGCGGTCAAGCGGTTTTCCGCATGACCAAATAAGCCTTTCATGTGTAACAAGCTTTGGGCACGACAAGGATCGACGCCGTGGCAACGGTAATGCCCGGCCTGGAGCGGCGGCTGAAGGCCGAATTGAGCGGGGACGTGCATTTCGACCGCTTTAACCGCGGCCGTTATGCAACCGACGCCTCGCATTACCAGATTACCCCGGTCGGCGTGGTCGTGCCGCGCACGATAGACGAAGCAGAACGCGCCATAGGCGTCGCCCGTGCGGAGGGTGCCACCGTGCTGGCGCGGGGCGGCGGTACGTCGCAGTGCGGGCAGGCGGTGGGCGACTCCCTGGTCGTCGACTGTTCCAAATACCTCACCAACATTCTCGACCTCGACGTCAAAGGCCGGCGCTGCACGGTCGAGCCCGGCCTCGTGCTCGACGATCTCAACCGGCAACTTAAAGCCCACGGGCTATGGTTTCCGGTCGATATTTCCACGTCGTCGCGCGCCACCATCGGCGGCATGGCCGGTAACAATTCCTGCGGCGGGCGTTCGCTGCGTTACGGCACCATGCGCGACAACGTCATCGCCATCGACGCGCTGCTGGCTGACGGCACCAAGGCGCATTTCGGCCGCATCGGCGGCAGTCTCGACGACGTGCCGGTCGCCTTGCAGCCGCTGGCTAAGGATCTGCTGGCGATCGGCGCGCGCGAAGCCGACGAGATCGCGGCGCGCTTTCCCAAAGTGCAGCGCCGTGTCGGCGGCTACAATCTCGACGCGCTCGTCCCGGGAAAGAATGACATCAATCTCGCGCATATCCTGGTCGGCGGCGAAGGCACGCTCGGCTTCTCGACCCGCATCGAATTGAAGCTGTCACCGCTGCTCGGCCGCCGCGCGGTCGGCGCCGTGCACTTCGGCAGTTTCTACGAAGCGATGAACGCCGCGCAGCACATCGTACGGCTCAAGCCGATTGCGGTCGAACTCATCGACAGCACCATGATCGAGCTGGCACGCGCCATCGATATCTTCCGCCCGACGCTGGAGCGGTTCGTGCGCGACGTGCCGGCGGCGATTTTGCTGGTCGAGTTCGGCGAGGACGACCACGAAGTCAATCTGCGCCTGCTGCGGCAGTTGAAGGAATTGATCGGCGATCTCGGCTTCGACTGGCGCAACAGCGGCGCGAAGTGGGGCGGCGTGGTCGAGGTGCTCAATCCCGAACTGCAGGCCGCGATCACCGAGGTGCGCACCTCGGGCCTCAACATCATGATGTCGATGAAGGAGTCCGGCAAACCGGTTTCCTTCGTCGAGGATTGCGCGGTGCCGCTCGAGCATCTCGCCGACTACACCACGCGGCTGACCGCGATTTTCGAGAAGAACAGCACGCGCGGCACCTGGTACGCCCATGCCGGCTCCGGCTGCCTGCACGTGCGGCCGATTTTGAATCTGCGGCTGGACAAGGACGTCCACGCTATGCGCGCCATCGCCGAAGAGGCCTTCGCCATGGTGCGCGAATACAAAGGCTCGCATTCCGGCGAGCATGGTGATGGGCTGGTGCGTTCGGAATTCAACGAGCCGATGTTCGGCTCGCGGCTGGCGCGTGCCTTCGAAGAGGTGAAGGACCGCTTCGATCCGAACGGTCTGTACAATCCCGGCAAGATCGTGCGGCCGCCCAAGTTCGATGACCGCAGCCTGTTCCGCTACAAGCCGGACTATCGCGGCGAGAACATCAAGACGCATCTCGACTGGTCGGCGTTCCCGGGCTCCGGCGGCGGTTTCCAGGGCGCCATCGAGATGTGCAACAACAACGGCGCCTGCCGCAAAATGGCCGGCGGCGCCATGTGTCCGAGTTACCGCGTCACCCGCGACGAGCGCGACGTCACCCGCGGCCGCGCCAACACGCTGCGGCTCGCCATCAGCGGCCAGCTTGGCCCCGACGCGTTGGCGTCCGACGCGATGGCCGAGACGCTGAGCCTGTGCGTCTCCTGCAAGGCCTGCAAGCGCGAATGCCCGACCGGCGT
>JANMSZ010000380.1:0-3058 GCA_031389925.1 Hyphomicrobiales bacterium
CCGGTGCTGGAAAATCTCCAGCAGCGTGGCGCCAGGCTTCACGACGTCGGCGGACAGATTGTACATGCGCAGATAGTGGTCGTTGCAAACGACGAGACGCTTGTCGGAACCGAACATCAATATGCCTTGCGAAATATTGTCGAACACCATCGACAGCCGCGCGGCCTGATCGGTGGTATATCGTGCGGCTTGCTGACGTTCGGACCGCACCTTCTGAATGCGGCGCGCGGAATAGAGAGCCAACACAATGCCCAAGGCCACGAGTAGCCCGATCAGCGCGATGATCGCGCTGGCATCGTAAGGTCCGGAGAGGTCGTGTGCTTGCTTAATGCGCACAAGCAGGCTCGCGCCGGCGACGACGGCCAAGCCGACGCCGGCCACCGCGAGCGCGTCGCGAAAGCCCGTGTGGCGCAAAAGAGACATGAGGTTCCCGGCGAAGCCCATCGTCAACAAATTCCAATTGTGACTGCAGAAATCTAGCGGTCAGCCGTAATGGAAAAGTGAGCGGGTGGGCCTAACCGGCGACGTGCTTAATCTTCGGTTGCGCAATTTCCGACAAATGAGGCCGGTTGGGACTTCGCGACGGCGGCCCTCTAAATATGACCGTTCGGCCGGTACAGGAATATTTTCCTATACTAAACGGATTTTAGTTAACCTCTTCGCGTGGGTATTCTGTTTACCGTGCCGAAAGCCCCCAGCGCCTGGAGCCTAAAGATGGGACAGCCGCTCGATCCGCTTGTGCTCGACCTCGTCGAATGGGTGGCGAACGAGCCGCGATCCTATTCCGCCGTCATCGACGCGTGGCGGACCTCGTGCCCGCGACTGACGGTTTGGGAGGACGCGGTCGACCGCGGCCTGGTGAAGCGCCAGCCGGTCCAGGGGCAGGCCATGCGCGTGATCGTCACCGAGACCGGACAACAGTTCTTGCGCGAAAACGGCCGGCCGCTTCGGCCCCGTCATTAGCTTCATACTGCCGTCCTCGACGTTTATAAGGTTTTGGCCTTCACGCGGATGATTCGATGTTCCCCACATCCTCCGGCTTCAGCTTCACGGTGGCGCTCGAAAACGAGCAGGCCACCCGCCGGCTGATGACCGATATCGCCGCCGCGATCGAGCCGGGCGATCTGATCACGCTGTCGGGCGACCTTGGCGCCGGCAAGACCACCTTCGCGCGCGCGCTGATCCGCCATTTCGCCGGCGACGAGCGCGTCGAAGTGCCGAGCCCGACTTTCACCTTGATGCAGAGCTACGAGCTGCCGCGCTTCAATCTGCTGCATGCCGACCTCTACCGGCTGTCGGGTCCCGGCGAACTCGCCGAACTCGGCTTCGAGGACGCCTCGGAAAACGCCGTGACGCTGCTGGAATGGCCCGACCGCGCCGGAGGCTTCCTGCCGCCGAACCGGCTCGACGTCGCGCTGACGCTGTCGCCCGCGCAAGGCGAGACCTTCCGCAACGCGCGCATCACCGGCTACGGCACTTTCGCGGCCAAGGCCGAGCGCATCGCCGCCATCCGCCGCTTTCTGGCGCGCGCCGGCTTCGCGTTGGCCGAGCGGCAGCACATGCAGGGCGACGCCTCGACGCGCGCCTATGAGCGCCTCACGGTCGACAACGCCACCTACATTCTCATGAACTCGCCGCGCCGCCCCGATGGACCGGTGGTGCGCGACGGCAAGCCCTATAGCGCCATCGCGCATCTGGCCGAGGACGTCACGCCGTTCATCGCCATGGCGCTGGCGCTGCGCGAGCACGGCTTCTCGGCGCCGGCGATTTTCGCCTCCGACCGCGAGCACGGCCTGCTGCTGATCGAGGATCTCGGCCGCGAGACCGTGGCGGCCGGCGATCCGCCAGAGCCGACCGAGGCGCGCTACGAAGTGGCGGTCGACGTGCTGGCGGCGCTGCATCGCAACCGCCTGCCCGACATGCTGCCGGTCGAGCCTGGCGTCGAGTACCGGCTGCCGCGCTACGATCTCGAAGCGCTCCTCATCGAAGTCGAACTCCTCCTCGACTGGTATCTGCCGAAACTCGACACCAAGATTTCCGACAACAAACGCGACGTCTATCTCTCGCTGTGGCGCGACGCGCTACTGCCGACGATGCAGGGCCAGCAGACCTGGGTACTGCGCGATTTCCATTCGCCCAATCTGGTGTGGCTGCCGGAACGCCAGGGCCTGGCGCGTATCGGCCTGCTCGACTTCCAGGACGCGGTGATGGGCTCGCCCGCCTACGACGTCGCCTCGCTGCTGCAGGACGCCCGCGTCGACGTACCGGAGCTGATGGAGATATCGCTGCTGTCGCGCTACACGCGGGCGCGGCTGAAAACCGAGCCCGGCTTCGACGCACCGGCCTTCGTGCGCGCTTACGCGACGCTGGCCGCGCAGCGCGCCTCGAAAATTCTCGGCATCTTCGCCCGCCTCGAAATGCGCGACGGCAAGCCGCAATATTTACGTCATCTGCCGCGGGTATGGGCCTATCTGCAACGCTCGCTGGCGCATCCCGCTTTGGCGCCGCTGCAAAGCTGGTACAAATTGCACGTGCCGCCGTTGAAGGCTTTGAAATGACGACGACGAATTCACCACGCCGCGCCATGGTGCTGGCGGCAGGCTTAGGCACGCGCATGCGGCCGCTCACCGACACCATGCCGAAACCTCTGGTGAAGGTCGCCGGCAAAGCGCTGCTCGATCATGTGCTGGATCGCCTGGCCGACGCCGGCGTCGAGCGCGCGGTAGTCAACGTCCATCACTTCGCCGAGCAGATCGTCACGCATGTCGCGGCGCGCACGCGGCCGCAGATCACAATTTCGGACGAGCGCGGCGTGCTGCTCGACACCGGCGGCGGCGTGGTCAAAGCCCTTCCAGAATTGGGGAGCGCGCCGTTTTTCCATCTCAACGCCGACACCATCTGGATCGACAGCGTAAAGCCCAATCTCACGCGCCTGGCCGAGACCTTCGATCCGGCGACGATGGACGCGCTGCTGCTGCTGGCGCCGATCGCCGGCAGCATCGGCTATGACGGCCGCGGCGATTTCAACATGGCGTCCGACGGCCGGTTGAAGGCGAGG
>JANMSZ010000456.1:0-3774 GCA_031389925.1 Hyphomicrobiales bacterium
ATGTGTTAGGCCTGCCGCCAGCGTTCGCTCTGAGCCAGGATCAAAC
Source organism: Hyphomicrobiales bacterium (assembly GCA_031389925.1). Lineage (GTDB taxonomy): Bacteria > Pseudomonadota > Alphaproteobacteria > Rhizobiales > Xanthobacteraceae > Pseudolabrys. The sequence goes on from JANMSZ010000456.1 coordinate 47, forward strand.
TCTCAAGTTGGATGAGAAATTTATCCCTGACTGGTCTTCTCGCTTGCGCAAAATTTCACGTTTTGACGAGGTCCACCAACTGATCACTCGTGAGAATGACCAGCTTATGTACCTTTGAAAACGTAGACCGTCAGAAGTCTCTTCCGACCGTAGCCTTGTGTTGAATTGCTTCGCCACAAGACTGCCGGTCCGCAAGGACCCCGCCGTCCACGTTTCTCTTTCTTCCGATTCACTTGTCAAACAACACGTCTCTCCAGACCCGGAGAGCCGTCGAAGCTCCTACATCATCCGATAACAATCGGATGGTGCTTCACTGTTCCAGTGAGGAGCTTCAGAGGCGCGCGATCACGCCGTAAGCGGTACAGCGCGCCGATGGCCGGTATATAGGCTTCGGCTCCGTTCCCTGTCAACCAGAAATCGCCAACTTTTCTTATCTCTGTCACATCCAATTACCCCTGTATTTCCGGGGTTTTCTGATTCGAGGCGAAAAAAGGAATTGTTAATGCCGCGCCGCACTCAAGCCACATTCCTCGGTCGTCCTTAGGGTCCAGTTCAGGGATGGAATCGCCGCGGAGGCACAAGCCACCGTCATTAAGGCCAAAAACGATCGCCCGGGGGCCGTCATTGACGGCTCACGGGGCAACCGGCATCGTGCCGGCATCGATTCAGGGCCTGCCGATGACGACTGGGGCTAACAGGTCGCGGCAAACCATCTTCGATCGCAGGCGCAGGGGACGGCGAGCTTGGACCAGACACGGTCGCGCGGCGCATATCGACGCCAGACTGATGCCGTCGAGCTCGGTAACGAGCCGCCGCTGTCGGTTGACGGCGGCACCTCGGGCTTCGTCGATCGCCGCCGCGTATCCGTGCAGTGGTTTGCCGGCACAATTCTGACAGCTCTTTGCGGCGCAGCATTGATGGGCGGCGCCGTTTTCACGTCGCTCGACGGCGAGACCAATTTCGCCTCGCTGCCCGAACGCGTCGAAGTCGCGCTGCGTGGCGCGCTCGGCGCCGGCGGCGACAAGCTCGGCGCCCGCAAGAGCGACCGCCTGCCGACGGCGGAAGAGCCGACCTTCGCGCGCCAGGTGATCCGCGTTTCCACCATTACCCGCGCCGGCAACCATGAAGTCGTGCGCGTAAGGCCTTTTGTGCGTCTTGCGGGCAACCTGTCGCTGACGACCTCCGACCTCTCCGCCAATCTCCCGCCGTTCAACCCGCAACGCATGCTGGCCGATACCGGACCGGGCAATACTGCCGCCGAGGACGCGCCGGCCGCCGAGCCGGACGCCGAGGTCGCCTTCATCATGCGCGATCTGGCGCCGATGATGCCGAAGCTTCGCATTTCATTGCAGACGCCGGGCGACGATGTGATCGCGCGCGTCCGCGACGCCGCCGACTGGAGCAACAAGAACGCCAATCCCAATCAGATGGCGGGGGCCAACAACATAACCGGCATCAAGCTGGCTTACGCCGGCGTCGGCACCGCCGATCCTTATGCCGGCTTCGAGGCGCGCATCGTTCCTGAGAACATCACGCTGTTACCGAAGACCACCACCCAGGCCACCGGCGGCAATGCATTCAATGAGCGCATCATCGCCGTCAAGAAGGGCGACACCATCGCCAATATCTTGCGCGACCAGGGCGCTTCGCCCGAGGATATCGGCGCGATCACCAAGATCCTCGGACCGCGCGGCCGCGACGGCGGCATCAAGGAAGGCCAGAAGCTGCGCGTTCTGCTGGCCGCGGTACCCGGTCAGCCGCAACGGCTGCAGCCGATCCGCGTGATCGTCGCCAATGACGCATCGGTCGACGCCGTGGTGGCGCTGTCCGACACCGGCAAATATGTTTCGGTCGATGTGAAGAATGTCGACACCGAAGTCGCCGAAAGTACCGAAGATAACGACCCCTCCGGCGTGCGGCTCTATCAAAGCGTCTATGAGACCGCGTTGCGCAATCAAGTCCCGCGCCCGATCATCGACGAGTTGATCCGCATCTATTCGTACGACGTCGATTTCCAGCGCAAGGTACAGCCCGGCGATTCATTCGAAGTGCTCTACGCCGGCGAAGAAGAAACGCAGACCGCCGACAGCCGCAACGACGTATTGTTCGCGGCCCTCACCGTCGGCGGCGAGTCGAAGAAGTTCTACCGCTTCCAGTCGCCGGACGACGGGCTGGTCGATTACTATGACGACGCCGGCAAGAGCGCGAAGAAGTTCCTGGTCCGCAAGCCGGTCGCCGAAGGCATCATGCGCTCGTCATTCGGCATCAGGCGGCATCCGATCCTCGGCTACACCAAGATGCATACCGGCGTGGACTGGGCGGCGCCGAGCGGCACGCCAATCTATGCCGCCGGCAACGGCACGGTCGAAAGGGTCGGCTGGGAATCGGGCTACGGCAAATTCATCCTGGTTCGTCACAACAACGGCTACGAGTCGGCCTACGGCCACATGAGCGCCTACGCCCGCAACGTCGACGAGGGCAAGCGCGTGCGCCAGGGCCAGGTGATCGGCTTCGTCGGCTCGACCGGCCTGTCGACCGGCTCGCACGTGCACTACGAAATCCGCGTCAACGGCCGCTTCGTCGATCCGATGCGCATCAAGCTGCCGCGCGGCCGCGAGCTGCAAGGACCGATGCTGGCAAGCTTCGAGCAAGAGCGCGAACGGCTCGACGGCATCATGGCACGCAAGCCGGCGCGCGTTGCGACGAACGCGCCGCAAGGGCGGTAATTCTTATGTCATTCCGGGGCGCGGGCGTTAGCCCGCGAGCCCGGAACGACAAAACGACTTACGCCGCCTGGGCGAGCTTGCCGTTGAACGTCAGGCCCTGCTTGCCGGCCGCGACGGTGACGGTCTCGCCATCCTTGATGGTGCCGGACAGGATCATCTCGGCGAGTTGGTCCTGGATCGCCTTCTGGATCACGCGCTTGAGCGGCCGCGCGCCGTAAGCCGGATCCCAGCCCTTTTCGGCCAGCCATTCGCGCGCCGCCGGATCGAGCGTGATGACGATCTTGCGGTCGTCCAACAGCTTCTGCAGCCGCTTCATCTGGATATCGACGATGCGGGTCATCTCCGACTTCTGCAGGCGGTGGAACAGGATGATCTCGTCGACGCGGTTGAGGAATTCCGGCCGGAACGCGGAGCGCACCACGCCCATGACCTGGTCGCGCACCGCATCGGTGTCCTCGCCCTCCGGCTGATTGACCAGAAAGTCGGCGCCGAGGTTCGACGTCATCACGATCAACACGTTGCGGAAGTCGACCCGATGGCCCTGCCCGTCCGTCAAACGGCCGTCGTCGAGCACTTGCAGCAGGACGTTGAACACGTCCGGATGCGCCTTCTCGATCTCGTCGAACAGCACGACCTGATAGGGCCGGCGCCGCACCGCTTCGGTAAGCGCGCCGCCCTCCTCGTAGCCGACATAGCCCGGCGGCGCACCGATCAGGCGCGCGACCGAATGCTTCTCCATGTATTCCGACATGTCGATGCGGATCAGCGCATTCTCGTCGTCGAACAGATATTCGGCGAGCGCCTTGGTCAACTCGGTCTTGCCGACGCCGGTGGGCCCCAAGAACATGAACGAGCCGATCGGCCGGTGCGGGTCCTGCAGACCGGCGCGCGCGCGCCGCACCGCGGTCGAGACCGCCTTGACCGGCTCGGCCTGGCCGACCACGCGCTTGCCGATCTGATCTTCAATCTTCAGCAGCTTCTCGCGCTCGCCTTCCAGCATCC
>JANMSZ010000460.1:0-9506 GCA_031389925.1 Hyphomicrobiales bacterium
GCTGGTCGCGACCGCCGGCAGCGACTCGATCATCACCGACTCGGCCAATTCCGCCAGCGCCTACGCCACCGGCCATAAGTCGGGCGTCAACGCGATGGGCGTCTATCCGGACCGCACCGCCAATCCGTTCGACGATCCGAAGGTCGAGCCAATCGGCAAGCTGGTCAAGCGCCGCGATTTGGCACTCGGCATCGTGACCAATACCGAGATCCAGGACGCCACGCCCGCAGCCATGGCGGCGCATACCCGCCGCCGTAATACTTACGACCAGATCGTCGAGCAATTCTTCGACGTCAAACCCGACGTGCTGCTGGGCGGCGGGCTTGCCAATTTCCTGCCTCAGAAAGCCGACGGCTCCAAACGCAAGGACGACACCGACTACGTCGCCAAGTTCAAGGACGCCGGCTACCGCTACGCCACCAACGCCGCGGAGCTCAATGCGGCCGGTGCCGACAAGTCGACCGGCAAGCTGCTCGGCCTGTTCAATCTCGGCAACATGGATGGCGTACTCGATCGCCGCTTTCTCAAAGGCGGCTCGGTCAAGAAATTCCCCGATCAGCCGGATCTGACCGATCAGGTCAGAACCGCGCTCTCGGTGCTGTCGCAAAAGCCGAACGGATTTTTCTTGATGGTGGAGTCAGGGCTGATCGACAAATACGCGCATCTGCTCGACTTCGACCGCGCGGTCTACGACACCATCATGCTCGACAACGTGGTGCGCCAGACCAAGGAATGGGCCAAGGCGCGCGGCGACGACACGCTCATTCTGGTCGTATCGGATCACAATCATCCCAACAGCCTGATCGGCACCATCAACGACGACATGAGCAAGACCCCCAACGCGCCGATGCGCGAGCGGGTCGGCCTCTACGAAAAGGCCGGCTTCCCGAATTATCCCAAGCCGAATGCCGATGGCTATCCCGAGCGCGTCGACGTCAGCCGCCGCATCGCGATCTTCTCGGCGGCCGTGCCCGACCATTACGAGACGTTCCGTCCGAAGCTCGACAATCCCAACAACCCGACGGCGGAAGGCAAAGAGCCACAGACTTACGTCGCCAACGAGCAATACAAGGACGTGCCCGGCGCGATGCTGCGCTTCGGCAATCTGCCGGCAATGATGAATTCGAGCGTACATTCCGGCGAGGACGTCATCCTGACCGCGACCGGTCCCGGCAGCGAGCGCGTTCACGGCTCGATGGACAATACCGAGGTGTTTCGGGTCATTGTCGAGGCGCTGGGGCTGGCTGACGACGAATAGCGTTAGCCTTTGACGAGACGGACTGGCGTTTCGGCGGGCGCACCGCGCTCGCCGACGACGCGATTGCGGCCGGCCGCTTTCGCCTGATAGAGCCGCTTGTCGGCGATCTCGAACAGCTTGTCGTAGCCGGAGCCGTCCTTGGGACAACTCGCGATGCCGATGCTGGCGGTCACCTGCCAGCCGGCATCGCCGGCCGGCGCGCCGGCGATCGCGCGGCGGATGCGCTCGCCCAGCGCCGTCGCCTCGACGCCGGAAATGCCGTCGGCGATGACGACGAATTCCTCGCCGCCGAACCGGTAGGTGAAATCCGACAGCCTTGCCGCGCTCATGATTTCCGACGTGATGCGCTTGAGCATCTTGTCGCCGGCGGCGTGGCCGAAGCTGTCATTGAACGCCTTGAAGTGGTCTATATCGATCAGCAGCAACGAAATCGGCCGGCCGGCGGCGGCGGCGGTTTCGACCGCGCGGCGGCCGTAGGATTCCAGCGAATGGCGGTCGAGCGCGCCGGTCAGCGCGTCGCAGCCGGTGCGCGCCAAGAGGTCCTCGTAGCGCTCGCGATAGGTCAGCGTGTCGAACACGTCGGAGATGCGCGTGCTCTTCCGGCCGGTGTGTGGCCACTCGAAATATTTGAGATACAGCGCCGCCATGCTGCTGTAGAGCGCCACCGCTCCCATCTTGGCGATCCAGCCACCGATCAGCACCTGCACGCCGGCGCCGGTCAGCATGTGCAGCCCGGCCCAGAACGCCAGTTGGTCGAAGCTCAGCACCAGCGCACCGCACAGCGCCAGCCGCGCCCAGCGATAACTGCCGAGCCAGACGCGCGAACGCTCGTACAGCAGAATGATGATGATGCAGTCGAAGAACAGAATCGCCGTCCCCCACACCATCAAGGCGCCCATCTCGTTGAGGAAACCGAAATCGGCGGCGCGGTCGGGGGTCAGCGGCATCAGCGAGTGATGGCGCATCACGAAGGCGAGCGCGAACAGCAGCACGTTGCCGAACAACAGGCCGTAGATCGGTTGGCGCACCACCACCGCGTCCTCGCGGATATAGAGCAGCAGCAACATCATCAGCTTGCCGGTGAACAGCACGGTCGAGCCCGGCGAGGTGATGATGCCGAACGGCAAAGCGACGTACAAAATGCCGGCGAGATAGGTCTCGAGGAAATGCATCACGCCGAGCGCGCAGAAAAACGCGCCGAGCCCGATGCGGCGCCGCGCGCGCAGCAGCGCGGCGAGCGCGGTGAAATACAGCACCGCGTCGCCGACCAGCAGGAAGACGTTGTTGAGTTCAGTCATTGCGATCGATGTCAGTCCGCGCCAAGCCGGCCTTATAGCGCATCTTGGGCGATTCCATCGACCGATATAAGAACGAAACCATTAAGAAAATCGGCGGCCGTAACCTAGCTGCGATTTGTTCTAATGTGCGATACGACCACGAACAGCCGGGCCGACACGAAGTTCCGTTGCACTGATTTTAGGCGTGGAAAGTTGCGGCCGTGCTCGGCTTCAACGTTACAAATTTATCAGCCACCGAGCTTTTCGCCATATTGCGCGTCGGTGACAGGTTCCAGCCACACCACGTGCTCGCCGTCTTTGGCTTCCTGCATGGCGATGTGCTCCATACCGTGTTCCGGTGACGCGCCGTGCCAGTGCTTTTCGTCCGGCGGAATCCAAACCGTGTCGCCCGCATGGATTTCACGTACCGGCTCGCCCCAGGTCTGCACGCGTCCGACGCCGGACGTGACATGGAGCGTTTGCCCGAGGGGATGCGTGTGCCACGCGGTACGCGCGCCGGGCTCGAAGCGCACCCAGGCCGAGCGCAGCAGCGCCGGCTCCGGTGCCTGGATGATCGGGTCCTGCCAGACCGTTCCGGTGAAGCTCGGCGCGCCCATCTTCTTCGAGGGGCGCGAACCGCAGGTGATGATGTCCATGGGCAACCTTCCTTGAAATAGCGCGCTATTGCTCTTCGGTTTCCAAAATTCGGCACGCGTTGTTGGCGGCTTTGTTCAGGCGAAAGACCTTGTCGTCCTCGCCGGCCTTGACCAGCACGGCCGGCGCGCCATCGCAGTCGTGAAACATCTGAATTCCGTGGTCGTTCAAGCGCACGATCAGGCTGTTCGCCGGCGGCATCTTGTCCAGCGTCACGCTGCCGCCATCGCAATCGACCGCGCACAGGATCGCATCGCCGCCCGAGCAACCGCCCGAGGTGCGCAGCAGCCGCTTGTCGCCGCGCCGCGCCACCGACATCGAGAACGTGTAGTGGTACAGCTCTTCCAGCTTGGCCGCGGCGGCCGGTTTCGGATCATAGGCCTCGACGCTGAGCAAGAATTTCATCGCGGTGATGCGCTGCTTGGGATGCGCGCGTAAATGCGCGGCGTCGTAGCTGCGGACATAGCAGGCCTTGTTGCCGGGCTGCGGCGCCAGCAGCGTCATCAATGCCGCAACGCCTGGCGCGGGTTGCGCCGCCGCGGAACCGCAGAGCGCGGTCAGCGCAACCGCCAGCCCGCCGATCAGGGAACCGTTCGAGGCCGGACGCATCGTTCCGTGTTGCATGGCATGGTTTAACATGGCGGCCGCGCAAACAAAAAGCCCGGCGTCGCCGCCGGGCTTCATCGTCAAATTCAAATGCCGCTAGGCATCAGGCCGACTGCAGATTACCCGCCGCCTGCTTGCCACGCTCGGTGACGATCTCGAAGGAAACCTTCTGACCTTCATTGAGCGAGCGCATGCCGGCCTTTTCGACCGCGCTGATGTGCACGAACACATCCTTGGAGCCGTCATCCGGCTGAATAAAGCCGAAGCCTTTTTGCGTATTGAAAAACTTCACAGTTCCGACGGGCATCATAGTTCCTTTCACACTTCGTTGAACGTCCGCGTGGTGCGGACGGCAACCATCCAGGTTTTAGGGGTTCACTTGAGAAGCTAGCCCTTAAGCCGGGAGCGTTTCAGCAAGGTGAGGCCAGAAACAGGTTGCGGGCGGCGACATAAACGGATTTTGGGGGTTGGTCAACGGCCCGCCGACGGTCCTAACGCCGCGGACCGGCGCTGGCGCGCTTTATAGATTGGTAATCGGCGGCCGATATGCTTTCGCGGCTTTCACTGTGACCGTTAACAGATCGTGAATATTGCACCGCCCGTTCGGACGGTAGCGGCGAGGTTTCCATGAAAGACAAACGCAGGGCACCACGCCGGTCGATGCGCTACACCGCATGGATTGCGCTCGCGCCGGGCAAATTGCACGGCTGCGTGGTCGCCGACATTTCCGACACCGGCGGGCGTCTCGACGTCGAGAACAGCGAAGCAGTCCCCGACACGTTCATATTGTGGCTGTCGAGTAACGGCTCGGCGCAACGCAAGTGCCGCGTCGTCTGGCGCCAGAAGCGTCAGATCGGCGTCGCCTTCGGCCGCGCCGTGTTCGATCCCGAGCAGGCGGCGCTGGTACCGGCGGGCAGCCTTTAGCCGATAGCTTCGATAGACAAACCGCACGCACGAATGCGTACGGCCGCATCGCTGCGGCCGTACGGCACTATGTCCAAAAACTTAGGCTTGCTGAATGGCCGAGAGCAGCCAATTGCCGCCGCGCGACCGCATGAAGGTCCACAGCTCGGTGACTTCGCTCGGGCTGCCGCCTTCGACGGTCTTCCCGCTGGCGCGATCGACCAGAGTGTCGGTCAGCCCGAAGTGCATCGCCACGGTCGCGTACTCGGCGTTGCCCTCGCTCCAGGCTTCGGACAGATCGCCTTGCAGCAACTTGACGTCGGTGACGCGGTTGATGACGCCACGGCTTGCATGGTCGGCAAGCTCTTCGGAGAAGTACGACAACATCTCCGGCGTGACTTCCCGCCGCAGCGCGTTGAGGTCTTCGGCCGAATAAGCCACCTGCACGTCCTCGAGCAGACGCTCGAAGGCGTCGAAGTCTTCTTTGGCGATGGTCAGCGGCTGGCCGGCCGGCGCGGCATTACCGCCGCCGCCGAACATGCCGCCCAATCCAGAGAAGCTCTGGCTTGTTCCAGGACGCGCGGGAGCATCCGTCGCGGGATGCGCCGCGGCATAGGCCGCCTGCGGCGACGAGCGGCGCTGCCACCAGACAAACAGCAGGCGCGCAACGATCACGACCAGGCCGATTTGAAGGATCAGGCCGAGGATGGAGGCAAAACCGCCCATGCCGCCGAACGCGCCGTGACCAAACAGCATGCCGAACAGGCCGGCGCCGATGAAGCCGGCCGCCAGACCGCCAAGCAATCCACCGCCGAACATGCCGCCGCCCAGAAGGCCCGGCTTGGCCGCAGCGGCACCAGCGGTCGCCGCAGTGGCGGGTTGCGTCATGGTGCGGTTCAGCGGCGCCGCCGTGGTCGGCGCGGTACGGGTCGGCGCTGGCGCGGAAGACGTGCGCGCGCCGCGGCTGCCGCCGGACGAACCGCCGCCGGCGCGCGCATTGGCATCGCCAACGTCGCCAACCACGAGAACAAGTGCAGTCGCAATCGCAGCGAAGGCGATTACCCAGCGATATCGAAACATAGTGATTCCTCCCGGCCAAATCAGCCGGCAGAGAATAGGTACCCGCCTGGGACATTGTAAGGGGCGCAGGCGGCCTGCGCGTTCACGCCGCAGGGTATTCGCAGGAAATGGTGCACTGCGTCATTCACACGAAAGTCATACGGCCGTCGTGGAACTGCGGGTCGCGGCATTCATTAACTCCTTGCGGGGGGGCGAGGAGATGACTCATGAAGGCCCCGATCATTCTCGCTCTAAGTTTGGGATTTTTGGCGCTGGCCGCGCCCGCGCAGGCCAAACTCGCCGTTGGCGAACCGCATCCTGTCATCGGGATTTCGGTCGACGATACGGCGGTCGCCACCGGCCCTGCCGGCGCCTTGCTGGAATCCAACTACTTCAACGCGCCGCAACCGTCCCTGAACTTCGGACGGGGAAATTCGTGCCGCGCGCCGCTCAGCCTGTTTGAAAAGACACGGCTGGCGCAATCCTGCAAATAACGGACCGGAAGCTGCGCGTGCTTCGCGATGAATTCGCGCGGCGGTCCTGTTTATTCAGCCAGAGTCTTCTTCACTTCGGCGACGAGTTGTTTGAGCGTGAAGGGCTTAGCGAGGAAGTTATATTGTTCCTCGGTGGGCAGGTTCTTGCTGAAAGCTTCCTCGGCGTAACCGGACACGAAAATAATTTTCACTTTCGGATCGCGCGCGCGCAGTTCCTTGAGCAGCGTCGGGCCGTCCATTTCCGGCATCACCACGTCGGACACCACCAAATCGACGGCGCCTTCCTTCTCCAGCACCTCGAGCGCTTCGACGCCGTTGCCGGCCTGCAGCACCGTGTAGCCGCGCGACGACAACCCGCGCGCATTAAGCCCGCGCAGGCCCTCTTCGTCCTCGACCAATAGAATGACGCCCTGCCCGGTAAGATCCGCGGTCGCGGCTTTCGCCATGGAGTCCGCAGCTGACATGGCGCCCGCGATCACCGGAACCTCGGCCGGCGGAAGCAGCGCCAGCGCCTCCTCGGCGCCGGGAATATGACGCGGCAGGAAGATGCGGAACGCCGTCATGCCCGGCTTGGAGTCGGCGTAGACGAAACCGCCGGTCTGCTTGACGATGCCGTAGACCGTCGACAGGCCTAAGCCCGTGCCTTTGCCGACTTCCTTGGTCGAGAAGAACGGCTCGAAGATTTTCTCGATGATGTCGGGCGGAATGCCGGTGCCGGTGTCGGTGACCTCGACCTGCACATAGTCGGCGTGCGGCATGCCCTTGTAGGCGAACTTGGCGCAGTCTTCCGCGGTGACATTCGACGTTCGCACCGTCAGCTTGCCGCCGTCCGGCATGGCGTCGCGCGCGTTGACCGCGAGATTGACGACGACCTGCTCGAATTGCGACAGGTCGACCTTCACCGGCCACAGGTCGCGGCCGTGCACCACCTCCAGCGTGACCTTCTCGCCGATCAGGCGCTTCAACAGCATGCCGAGATCGCCCAGCGTCTCGCCGAGATCGAGCACCTGCGGACGCAGCGTCTGCTTGCGCGAGAACGCCAGCAACTGCCGCACCAGCGCCGCGGCGCGGTTGGCGTTCTGCTTGATCTGCATGATGTCCTGGAACGACGGATCGGTCGGCTTGTGCGCGTTGAGCAGGAAATCGGTCGCCATCATGATGGCCGACAGTACGTTGTTGAAGTCGTGCGCGATGCCGCCGGCGAGTTGGCCGACCGACTCCATCTTCTGCTGCTGATAGACCCGGTTCTCCAGCGTGCGCTGCGCCGTGGTTTCGAGCGCGTAGACGATCGCCGCCTCGCCGTCGCGGTCTTCTTCCTCCACGGCGGAGACGAAGAAGCTCGCCCAGCGCTCATTGCTGCCCGCAAGCGCCGATTCCACCGGCGCGATGTCGCCCTGCCCCTCGGCGGCCTTGCGGATGGCGCCTTCGAGCGCGGCGCGGTCGCGCTCGGCCACCACCGTCAGGATCGAGCGGCTCTCATTGAGCATGCCGTCGAAGCTCGAAGCGAAGCGCGCATTGCTGCGCGCGATACGGCCGTTCTTGTCGACAGTCGCGATTGCCATGGGGGTGTTCTGGAAGAAGCGCATGAAGCGCACTTCGGCGGCGCGCTGCGGATCGCTGCCGTCGTCCTTGGCGCGGTTGAGCACCAGCGTGCGCGAAACGCCCGGGGTGCCGTCGGCGCCGAACGCGACCTTGTGAAACAGCCGCACCGGCACCGGCTTGCCGCCGCGCGTCTTGAGATCGAGATCGACGACCTCGATCTTCACTTCGCTCGGCGCCGCGGTGAGCGTCGAGAGCAGCGCGGCGCCCTCGCCGGCGACGATGTCGGTGAGCTTCAACGAGCCGACGCCGACCTGCGCCAGATCCTGATCGAGCCAGGTCGCCAAAGTCGCGTTGAGATAAACGATGTCGCCGCCGGCATCGACCGAGAAGAACCCGGCCGGCGCGTGATCGAGATAATCGATGGCGTGCTGCAGCTCCTGGAACACGTTCTCCTGACGCTCGCGGTCGCGCGTGACGTCGGCGATCGACCACACCGTCATGCGGGCGTCGCGTTTGCTGTCGCCGAGCGGGCGCACGCGCAGCCGCAGCCAGCGGCCGCTCTCGCCGGTCTTGCCGGCGATGCGGACCTCCTCCGAAAGCCGGCGGCCCTCGCGCGCAGCCTTCAGCAACCGGTAGATCGATTCGGAGACGTCGGGATCGCCGATGAACACCTGCTCGATCGGCCGCACGTCGTTATTGTCTGCGGCGCCGATCAGATCGAGATAGGTGGCGTTGGCGTAGAACACCCGGCCGCCTTGATCGGTGATCAGGACGCCGTCGAAGGCGTTGTCGATCACCGTCTTGAGCAAGGGGCTGCCTGGGTCCGCGCTGGTCAGCCGCAGCACGCCGGCGGCCGTGGCAAACAGGGCAAAAACGCCGATCGTTCCGAGTGTCGCCAGCACGCCCAGAATGTAGGCCTCGGCATGCTCGCGGCCGATATAGATGAGCCCCGCGGCGGCGGCGACCAGCGCCAGAGCGACCAGCAGCACCATGCCGACCGAGCCGGCGCGCGGTGCGCTCTGGCTCTTGTCGAAAGCCTGCCGCGCCTGCCCCTCGCTGCGGTCCGGCGTCGGTTTTTCTGTCCGTTCCTGGCCTGCCAAATCTTGTCCTGCCATGACTCTTGAGTGCCTTAAGCCGCCCTATCGGCGCAAGAGCCAGTTACGGCTATTTCCCAGCCAATTCGCACTTTGGATAATCCGGGCCTTTAGTTCGGCCGCAGCCCGGTCCGGCGCAGCTTCATGACGAAGCCGATCACTTCGGCGACCGCCTTGTAGTGCTCGGGCGGGATGGCTTCGTCGATTTCGACGGTGGCATGGAGCGCGCGGGCGAGCGGCGGGTTTTCCACGATCGGCACCGAGTGCTTCTCGCCGATTTCCCTGATCTTCAAGGCGACCGCGTCCATGCCCTTGGCGACGCAAATCGGCGCCTCCATGCCGCGCTCGTATTCCAGCGCGATGGCGTAGTGGGTCGGGTTGGTGATGATGACCGCCGCCTTCGGCACTTTCTGCATCATGCGCCGGCGCTGTTTGCTCTGGCGCACCTGCTTCATCTTGCCCTTGATGACAGGATCGCCCTCGGTCTGGCGGAACTCTTCCTTTATTTCCTGCAGCGACATTTTCTGCCGCGAGAACCAGTCGCGGTATTGAAACAGATAGTCCGCGGCGGCCACCGCCGCCAATATGGCGACCACCGCCGTCATCAGCTTGACCGACA
>JANMSZ010000479.1:0-6311 GCA_031389925.1 Hyphomicrobiales bacterium
GCGGCGCGCGTCCGCTGGTGGTGGGCATCAACGCCATTCCGCAGGCGATCAAGGCTATTGCCGCCGGCGACCTGCTGGCCACCGTCAATTTCGACGCCATGACCATGGCCTCGATCGCCACCGAGGCGGCGATCCGGCACCAGCGCGGCGAGACCGTGCCACGCCAGATCATGCTGCCGGTGCAGGTCATCGATGCCGGCAACTATGCGAGACTGGACATGCCGTTCACCGAGCGGGTGAGCCCGAGTTGGCAAGAGGTATTGAAATCCGCCACGGTGACGTGAGGGCATCGCGTCGGCTCTTGCAGGCCGCGCCTCACAAAGCCCACATTGCGGCTGGCTAATTCAATCAGGCCGCGCAAGTCGACGATATCGTTGCGCCGTGGGCCGGGCGCAGCACATTGCCGGGCGTGCCATGACAACCATTTCCGCTTTCCGTATTGCACTGGCGCTGGTGTGCGCCTTGGCCGTCGGCGCCGCCGCCGCCGCGCAAGAGGCCAAAGATTCCCCACAGAAGCAGCCGCCCCGCGGCGAACAGCGCGATAATGGGAAAGGCGTGTTGCGGCTGTTGCCGCCCGACGCCATCAGCGACCGTTCAATCAAGGCCGGCAACACGACGCTCGCTTACACCGCCACCGCGGGCACCCTCGCCTTCTACGACCAATCCGGCGAGCAGAGCGCCGCGGTGTTCTACACCGCCTACGTCGCCAAAAACGCGCCGCCCAATCGCCCGGTGACTTTCGTGTTCAACGGCGGTCCGGGCGCGGCGTCGGCCTTCCTGCATCTCGGTCTGGTCGGTCCGCGCGTGCTCGATCTCGGGCCCGACTCGCATGACGCCGCGCGCGCCGAGCTGCGCGACAATCCAGACACGTGGCTCGCCTTCACCGATTTGGTGCTGGTCGATCCGATCGGCACCGGCTGGAGCCGCGCGGCCAAAGCCGACGACGCCAAGCATTTCTGGAACGTGCGCAGCGACGCCGACGCCATGGCCAAGGCCGTCGCGCTCTATGTGGCGAAAAACAACCGCACCGCCTCGCCGAAATATCTATTGGGCGAGAGCTATGGCGGCTTCCGCGCCGCCAAGACCGCCCGCGCACTGCAACGCGACCAGGGCATCGCGGTCAACGGCATCGTGATGCTGTCGCCGCTGCTGGAAGGCTGGCTCACCTTCGGCGACGGCAGTTCGGCGCTGCATGCGGCGCTCAAATTGCCGTCGCTCGCCGCCGCCGCGCTCGAACGCAAGAATGCCTACAGCGCCGAGGCGCTGGCCGCGGCGGAAAAATTCGCCATGACGGAGTATCTGACGACGATCGCCGGTGCGCCGCCGCAAGGCGCCGCCGCCGACGCGTTCTATCAGAAGGTGGCGCAGATCACCGGCATGCCGCTTGAGACGGTCAAGAAATCGCGCGGCTTCATCTCGGACGATTACGTCAAGGGCCTGCGCATGGCCGACGGCAAGATCGTCAGCCGCTACGACGCCAGCTTCGCGGTCGACGATCCGTTTCCCGAGCAGCGCTCATCTCGGGGGAATGACCCAATTCTCGACGGCGTGACGCGCATCTATGGCGGCGCGATGGCCTCCTACGCGCGCAACGAACTGGGCTTCAAAACCGACATGACCTACGCGCTGCTCGCCGGCGACGTCACCGGCGGCGGGGACTGGAAAGGCGGCCGCTATCAGGCCGGCTCCGAAGAGGACTTGCGCGTGTTGCTCGCATTCACGCCGTCATTCCGGCTGCTGATCGCGCACGGCACGTCCGACATGGTCACGCCCTATGGCATGTCGCGCTACGTGCTCGATCATCTGCCGCCGCTCGATCCACCCGGCCGCGTGCAACTCAAGCTCTATCGCGGCGGACATATGGTCTATCTCGACCCGGCGTCGCGCAAGGCGTTCACGACCGATGCGGCGGCGTTTTATCGGGGTGAGTGACTACTTGCCGCCGTTGAACTCCAGCACATCGAACCCGACCTGCCGGTCGACGACATAAATCAGCCCGCGCTCGTCGAGCACGACGTCGTTGCTCTGCGGCGCGGCCTTGCCGCCGCACGGCTCGGGAATGAAGGAGCCGACCTCGCGCGGCGACGACGGATCGGCGATATCGACGATGCGCAGGCCGCCGCAGAACCACACGGCATGCACCAGCGTGCCGGTCATGCGCTCGTGAAACTGATGCGCGCCGAAGCGTGCGCCGGGCGTGCGCGCGAATGGCGAATCCAGTTCACTCACTTCGAACAGGCCCAGCGGCTTGACGTTCGCCAGATCGGTGACGTCAAAGGTCGCCATGCCGGCGTGCGGCCGGCCGCGCCGCGCCTGCTCCTCGTTGGTATTCTGCGCGTGATCTTCTTCATCGATGCTGATCGCGATGCGCCGCCCGGCGCTCTCGACCGGCATCGGCATGACGGTATGCGTCGGCTCGGGAAACGGCGGGTGATTATTGTACGCCGCCACCGTCTTCGGCTTGGCGATGTCGGAAATATCGACGACGCGGAAACCGCCATGCCAGCAGCTCGCCCACATCTCGTTGCCGAAGCGCAACGCGTGATGCAAACGATGGCGCTTGCCCGGCCAGGCCGGCGTTTCGCCGGCGGCGATGTGCTGCCCCGGCATCCACCAGCGCGACACTTCCTCGGGCTTCTTGGGGTCCTTCATGTCGTAGGTGACGAGGATGTTGCCCATGAAGCCGTCCATCTCGGTCGAGATATAGGCGTAGCGCGCGTCCATATCGAAACGGTGCACGCCGATGCCGCCGGTGAGATGATGATGGATCAGCTTGGGCTTCGACTTGTCCGCGATGTCGTAAATGCGGAAGCCGCCGTTGCGGTAGGGCTGCGCCTCGTCCTTTTCGATGTCGACGAGGTCGGCGTCGGTCAAGTTGAGCTTTACCAACAGTTCGGCGCGCGTGGGCTCGCGGCCCAACGCTTCGCGCAAGCCGCGCCGGATCGCGGGCATATCCTGGGCGCGCCGGCCGGCCGCCGTCGGATTGCGCTCATGGTTGACCACCATGACGTCGCCGGCGACGCGCACTTTGTGGCTGTGCGACGTCAGATCGCCGACCGGGACCGTGGCGACCAGGCGCGGGTTGGCCGGGTCGGCCACGTCGACGATCGAGGTGCCGAGATCCTGCTTGTTCGGAATGTGTGCGACATAAGCATAGTTGCCGGCAACGGTGACCTGGCCGGCGCCCGGCAGATCGAGATGGCCCAGGCGCCGCACGTTGCGTGCCGCCGCGCCGTTGGGATTGACCTTTGACATCAGATTTTTCCTTCGCGCCTCACGCGCGTTATTCCATCGTCGCGCCGGAGGCCTTCACGATCGCGGTCCATTTCGGAATTTCGGCTTTGATATAGGCGCCGAACTCTTCCGGCGTGCCGCCGACGATATCGACGCCGAGCCGGCCGAGCGATTCCTTCACACCGGCATTCTGCAACGCCTTGATCGCGGCATCGTGCAGCTTCTTGAGGACGTCCGGCGGCGTGCCGGCCGGCGCGACCAGGCCGTGCCAGGTGCTGGCCTCGAAGCCCTTCAGACCGGCTTCGTCCATGGTGACGATGTCGGGCAGCACCGCGGTGCGCTTGAGCGTGGTCACCGCCAGCGCGCGCACCTTGCCGCCCTTGATGTGGCCGACCACCGAGGCCGCCGTCGCGAACATCAGTTGATTGTGCCCGGCGATCACGTCCTGCAAGGCCGGCGCCGCTCCTTTGTAAGGCACGTGCACGATGTCGACCTTGGCCGCGGTCTTGAACAATTCGCCGGCCAGATGCGCGGCGGCGCCATAGCCGGAGGACGCGAAATTGAGCTTGCCGGGCTGCGCCTTGGCGAGCGCGATCAGTTCGGCGAGCGACTTCGCCGGCACTTCCGGATTGACCACCAGAATGTTGGCCTGGGTGCCGATCAAAGTGATCGGCGCAAAATCTTTCTGCGGGTTGTAGGTGATCTTCTTGTACAGCGCCTCGTTGGTGGCGAGGATGCTGTTGTTGCCCATCAGCAGCGTGTGGCCGTCGGGCGCCGCATGCGCGACCGCGTCGGCGGCGATGTTGCCGCCGGCGCCGGGCCGGTTCTCGATGACGACCGGCTGGCCGAGGATCTCGCCCATCTCCTTGCCGACGATGCGCGCCAGCACATCGCTCGGCCCGCCGGGCGTGAAGGCCACCACCAGCATGATCGGGCGCGTCGGGTACTCGGCGGCTTTGGCGGCCGGCGCGAGCGTGGCGGCGAGCATCAGGGCCGCGCGGCACGTCCACATGGTGAAATAATTCATGGCAGTCCCCTCCAACTCGGCGGCCCTTCAATACGATAGATAGCGGCGCGCGCAAACAGGGCGGCGGCGGGGGCAGAGTTGCATTTTACGATTGCGTCCTGTCACATCCGCCGATCATTGGGCTTCAGCGACATGAGCATTTTCAAAGAGCCGAAGATCGATTGCCACGCGCACGTGTTCGATCCGGTGCGATTTCCGTACGGCAAGGACATCGAGTACCACCCGCGCAACCAGGAGATGGGCACCGCGGGGCAATATGCCCAGGTGATGAAGACCTATGGCACGCAGTACGCGCTGCTGGTGCAGCCGAACTCGGGCTACGGCAGTGACAATCGCTGCATGCTCGACGCCATCGCGAATGACGGCCGCCTCAAAGGCATCGCCATCATCGACTTCGACGCCGATCTGGCGGCGCTGACCGCTTTGAAAGCGCAGGGTATTCTCGGCGCGGCGTTCAACCCGACATTTCACGGCATCGATTACTACCGGCGCTCGGAGGGCTTGATCGCGCAGCTCGCCGAGCTCGATATGTTTCTCAATTTGCAATACGAGCGCGATCAGCTTGAACTGTTCGTGCCGTGGATCGAGAAGCTGCCGATCAAGGTGCTGATCGACCATTGCGGGCGGCCGACGCCGGAGGCAGGGTTGGACCAGCCGGGCTTTGCGGCGCTGTTGCGTTTGGCGAAGACCAGGCGCGTCAGCGTCAAAATATCGGGCTATTCGAAATTCGCGAAGCTGCCCTACCCGTTCGAGGATTGCTGGCCTTACGTCCGCGCGATTGCCGACGCCTTCACGCTGGATCATTGTTTGTGGGCGTCGGACTGGCCCTACTTGCGCGCGCCGCAGCGGCAGGATTACGGGCCGCTGGTCGAACTGGTGGAGACGCTGTTTCCCGACGAGGCCTCCCGCCGCAAGCTGTTTTGGGACACGCCAATGCGGTTGTTCGGGTTTGGCGCCTAGCGCCACTGCCGCATCCAGCGGCGGTCGATCCAGTCCTTGAGCGTCCACAGCCACGCGCCTTCGGCCTTGAAGATGCCGCGCGAGGCGATGGCGTAGCGCTCGCCGGTCGAGATCAACGCCAGATGGCGGCGCTGCGGGTGCCACGGTTTCAGTGCTTTGCCGCCGGCGCGGCGGCGCAGATTATCGGCCAGCGGCGGGCCCGCGCGCACGGCATAGACGCCGGCTTTTTCGCGTGGCGAGGGTAACGATGCGCAATCGCCGGCCGCGAACACGTCGGGATCGTTGGTCGATTGCAGCGTGTCGTTGACAGCAATGAAGCCTTTGGCATCGAGCGCCAGACCTGTGCCGCGAAACCAGTCCGGCGCGGCAGCGTCGGTGGTGATCAGCACAATATCGGCGCCGATGGCTTCGCCGTTCTGCAATTCGACGGCGTTGGCGGTGATCGCGCGAGCCCGCGCGTGTTCATAGGTGACAATGTTGCGCGCGGCAAAGACGCGGCGGAACGCGGCGCGCACGCGGACATTATGCAGGCTAAGGATTTCGCCGTGGGTGATGAGCGCGAAAGAAAAAGCCGCGTGGGCTTCCTTCGCGAGACGCGTCCGCAATGACAGCAATAGCTCCACGCCACCCGCGCCGCCACCGATCACCACGATCCGCCGCAGGCCATTTGGTCGCTTGGCGCGCGCCAGCAAGTCATCCAGCTTGCTGAGAAACGACCCGATCGGCTTCACTGCAATCGCATGCTCGGCTGCGCCTGCAATGCCCGACAGCGCCGGCGCGATGCCGACGTCGATCGACACCACGTCATATGGCACCGGCGCGACGCCCCCGACAATCACCTGCTTGTTGGCGCGGTCCAACCCCACCGCCTCGCCGTGCACCAGCCGCGCACCGGTCGCCGCCGCCAGCCGCACCAGATCGATATGCGCGTCGTCCGTCGCGTAAATCCCCGCCACCACGCCGGGCAGCATGCCGGAATACGGCGTCGCCAGATCGCGCGTGATCAGCGTCACGCGCAGGCCCCGCTCCGCCGCCAAAGCTTTGAGAACATGCACATGCGCGTGCCCGCCGCCCACCAGCACGATCTCGG
>JANMSZ010000484.1:0-1949 GCA_031389925.1 Hyphomicrobiales bacterium
CGAGCAGCGTTTCCAGCGGCCGGCCGTAGAGAAAGCGGATGACCGTACGCTCGATCAGAATACCGACGGCGGCGGCCACCAGGAACGCCAGCGGCAGCGCGATGGCCAGCGAATAGTCGAACAGCGCGGGATTCTTGGTGCGGATCAACTCCTGCACGACATAGGTCGTGTAAGCGCCGAGCATCACCATTTCGCCGTGCGCCATGTTGATGACGCCCATCACGCCGAAGGTGATGGCGAGGCCGATGGCGGCGAGCAGCAGCACCGAGCCGAGCGACAGCCCGTACCAGAGGTTCTGCACGGTATTCCAGAGCGCCAGCATGCGCTGAATCTTGGCGCTGGCGGCGAGCGCGGCCGCGTGCACTTCGGGCGGCTGGTTCGGCGCCAGGCCGTCGATCAATCCGAGCGCGTCCTGGTCGCCACGGCCGGCAACGACGGCCATGGCGGCTATCTTGTCGGCGGTCTCGGCGTCTTCCTGCGTCAGGATGATGGCGGCGCGGGCTTCGGTCAGCGCCTTTTTGACTTTCGCGTTGGTTTCAGCCTCGAGCGCCTTGTCGATCGCCGGCAGCACGGCGGCGTCGCGTGACTTGAACACCGCCTGCGCCGCGTCATAGCGCCGGTTCGGATTGGGCGCCATCAGCGTCAGCGCGCCGTTGGCGGCGTCGATGACGCCGCGCAGCCGGTTGTTGACGCGCACGGTGTCGATGTCATCGGGCGGCGTGCCGTCGAACGGCTTGCCGGTCTCGGCGTCGATCAGCTTGTCGTCGGTTGTCTTGATGAAAACTTTTTTATCTTTGGCGCTGAACTGCAGCCGGCCGTCCTGCAACGCGGCGATCAACGGCGCCGCCAGCGGACTACCGCTGGTCGCGACCGCGGTCACGGAGTCGGCGGTATCGCTGAATTCGTCGGTGGTGAAGCCGGCCAGCGCGTCTTCGTAAGGCCCGGCATGCGCCACGCTCGACGCGGCGAACATGCCGGCGGCCAAAGCAAGCGCGATGAAGCAAACGGTGAACCGACGCATTTCAATCCATTCCCGGCGGTTTATCGTCGCACGATTCCGAAAAGCGGTTCAAAGATTTTTCGGGATCATGCGAGCTCGAAGGAAAAGGGAGGCGGCGGATCGGCCGCCTCCCCTCAGTGTCGTCAGGCTGCCGGGATCAGGAACCCGAGCCGCCGCACTTCTTGGTGACGGTGTTGTAGTTGCCGCACTTGAGCTTCACCCAGTCGGACTCCAGGTCCTTCGAACCGGGGAGGAAGTCCGTCCAGGCATCGCCGGGCACCAGGCCCTTGGTCTTCCACACCACGTCGAACTGGCCGTCGCCTTTGATTTCGCCGACGAAGACCGGCTTGGTGATGTGATGGTTCGGCAGCATCTTCGATACGCCACCGGTCAGGTTCGGCGCTTCAATGCCGGGCAGCGCGTCGATGACCTTGTCGGCGTCAACCGACTTCACCTTCTCCACCGCCTTCACCCACATCGCGAAACCGATGACGTGAGCTTCCATCGGATCGTTGGTGACGCGCTTCGGATTCTTGGTGAAAGCCTGCCACTTCTTGATGAACTCGGCGTTGCCCTTGTCCTTGATGGACTGGAAGTAGTTCCAGGCGGCGAGATGGCCGAGCAGCGGCTTGGTGTCGAGACCGGCGAGTTCTTCTTCGCCGACCGAGAACGCCACGACCGGAATGTCGGTCGCTTTGACGCCCTGATTGCCGAGTTCCTTGTAGAACGGAACGTTGGCATCGCCGTTGATGGTCGAGACCACGCCCGTCTTCTTGCCGGCCGAGCCGAACTTCTTGATGTCCGACACGATGGTCTGCCAATCGGAATGTCCGAACGGCGTGTAGTTGATCATAATGTCCTCGGGTGCGACGCCCTTAGACGCCAGATAGGCCTCGAGGATCTTGTTCGTGGTGCGGGGATAGACGTAGTCGGTCCCGGCCAGAACCCA
>JANMSZ010000502.1:0-9107 GCA_031389925.1 Hyphomicrobiales bacterium
TTCGATTGCAACGGCGTGCTCGTCGATAGCGAGGCGCTGTCAACGGCTGTTGTTTCGCAGGAGTTCATCCGCGCCGGTTTCGCGCTGACGCCGGATATTGTCGCGCGCTATTTCACCGGCCGCCGCCCCGCCGACATGTTCGCCGAGGTCGAAATCGCCGCCGGCCGCAAGCTGCCGCCCGATTTCGCCGCCACCGTCGCGACCGCGACATTGCGCCGCTTCCGCGAGGAACTGCGCGCGACCAGGCACGCCGCCTACGCGCTGTCCTGGCTGCGCGGGCCGAAATGCGTGGCGTCGTCGTCGTCGCATGACCGCATCCGCGTCAGCCTGGAGACCACCGACCTAATCCGGTTTTTCGAGCCGAACCTGTTTTCAGCGGCCGACGTGCAGAACGGCAAGCCGGCGCCCGACCTCTTCCTGCACGCCGCCCGCACCATGCGGGTCGAGCCTCACGAATGCATCGTCGTGGAGGATTCGTCGGTCGGCGTCGCCGCGGGGGTCGCGGCCGGCATGACGGTGATCGGCTTCGTCGGCGGCAGCCATGCCGGCGGCCAGCTCGGCAATCACCTGCGCACGTCCGGCGCCAAGGCCGTGATTTCGGACCTCCGCGCGCTCAAGAGCACGATCATCGATTTGCGCGGCTGGTAGCGCGAGCGGCACCGCCCGCGCGAACCGCTCCGATTGACTGCCCCCCCGCAATTCGTTTGCAGCCGCTTCGCCGAACGGTATTCTTCCGCCGCGGGAAACTGGGGGGTATCTCGTGAGCACACCGGGCTTGACGAATATGGTTGTCGGCGGCCTGGTCGCCGTCGGCGGGTTGGCCGTGACGGTCATTACAGCCGCGGGCGCCAGTGGCGGCGGGCGCTACGTGATCGCCTGGGGCGCCATTTTGTTCGGCCTCATCCAATGCGTCCGCGGCGGGATGACTTTTTCCAAATACAACGAGATGGCGCCGGCTGATCAGATATTGGACCAGGTGGCCGAGCCGGCGCGCACGCTGATTGCGGCATTGGCGGGAGCCGTCCGCAATCCGGAAGCGCCGAGCGCCGCGGAGATCGCCGCCATCAATCGCGAACTGCGGCAGGCGATGCAAAAAACGATACAGGAATCGATGCTGCTCGATGCCGCGCGGGCAATGGGACGGCAGCCCGACGGCGCGGCCGGATACTTAAAAATAAAGAACGCCAGTCTCGATCCGCAGGTGAGGATGATCATCATGCGCAGCTGCTGCAAGGTGATGATCGCCGAGCCCACGCGCGATGACGCGCAGGAGAAACTCGTCGCCATCGGGCAAGCGCTGGACATGACCGAACCACAGGTACGCGGCGTTGTCGGTGAACTGGCGAAAGATCTCGACGGAAAATCTCTCGAGATCACCTTGAAGCTAACGCCCGATGAAGCGCGGGACGGCAAACGCGTCGCCTTCACATACGCTTCCATGATCGCCTGCCCACCCTGCGCCGGCGCGGGTTGCAAGGCTTGCGGCGATACCGGGCGGGTCCGCGGCGATCGTACGCTGACGATCGACGTGCCACCCGGCCAGCAAGATGGCGGCAAGCTCAAATGTACCGGCGAAGGCGAGAGGGAGGCGCGCGGCGGAACGCGCGGCGACCTGTACATCAAGCTCGCGGTGGCGGCGCAGCCGGCCTGACGCTTTGCTATCAACTCTGTTTCGGTCGTAACGGCCGTTTCGGCTTAGCGGCCGGCTTCTTCGGCGCCGGTGCGCCAACCAAATCGAACCCGACATAGACGACATAGGCATCGATGTCCCCCGCCGGCGTAGGCATCGGGAACGTGATTTCGGAATCGACATGCGTGAAGGTGACGCGGTCGACGGCATTGGCGATCGTCACCGGGATGCGCGCGAATTTCGAGACGATGGTCTTGGGCTCCGGGCCCTCTTTCACCACCGCGATGCGCAACGGCACGTCGACATTGCCGGGGCCGCCGGCCGGACCGGTGATGACGCGGCCTTCGATACCGACCTTCATGGTCATCATGCCGGAATTGACGTGGCATTCGCGCGCGGTCCGGATGATCGAGCCTTGGTAGCGCAGATCGAGCGCCGAAGGCTCGCCTTCGCCCGGCTTGCTGCCGATCATCAACGTCGCGGCGCCGGTGCGCACGGTGACGCCGGGGCATTCGACCTCGCTCGCCGCCTGGGCGCCGCCGACGCCGGCCGCCGCTTCGCCGGTCGTGGCCTTGGACGAGCCGAAAATATTGGTCGACGATCCGAGCAGATTGCCGCCGCAGCCGCTCAAGACCAGCGCAAAACCCAAAAGCCCGGCGATGCTTGCGCCGCGTTGTAGTGTTCGTTCCCCACGCATTTTCTCACTCGCTTTTTTGATTGGCGCAGACCCTGCGCTGTCTCGATGCTTTCTTGCCGATTTTCCCGCGCCTTTATAGCAAGCCAAGCGTGGCAAGCCCAAGGCATGGAAAGGCATAGAAAAAGCCAATGTTCAGCCCCGATCGTCGACCAGCCGGGCATAGAGCAGATGGTCCTGCCAGACCCCATTGATGCACAAATAGCGCCGGGCATAGCCCTCGCGGATGAACCCCGTGCGCTCCAGAAGCGCGACGGAAGCGGCGTTGCCCGGGATGCAGGCCGCCTCCAGCCGGTGCAGCCGCAGCGTCTGAAAGCTGAACGGGATCAGGGCGCGCACCGCCGCGGTCATGTAGCCCTTGCGGGCATAGGGCTCGCCGACCCAGTAGCCGATGGAACCGGCCTGCGCGACGCCGCGCCGGATATTGGCGAGCGTGATGCCGCCGACCAGCGCATTGTCCTCGTTGCGGAAGATCATCAACGCATAGGCGAGATCGTTACGCTGGTCGTCGGCGTAGCGCTTGAGGCGGCGGCGGAAGGCGCCGCGGGTCAGGTCGTCGGACGGCCAGGTCGGCTCCCATGGCGTCAGGAAAGCCCGGCTGGCTTCGCGCAGAGCCGCCCATTCGGCGTGGTCGCTGGTCTGCGGCATGCGCAGCGAGATGCCGTCGCCAAGGATGGCCGGCATCGTCTCGCTGAAACTGACCGTCCGGAAGAACGCCATGGAAGTCTCAGGCCGCGCGGCGGATCAGACTTTCAGCGATTGCGGCGGTGCTTTCAAGTCCATTGCCGGGGCCAAGCGCCGCGATCGCCGGCCGGCTGCCGTTGATCAGGACGCGGCCGGCGGCACGGGCGCTCTCCACAGTAACGGCCTCGACCTTGGCGACGATTTCGGCGAGCGGCACCGGCCGGCCATAGGCCAGCATCTGCCGCGCCATCTGGCCGAGGCGCGCTTCCGAGCTTTCCAGCGCCATCAGCAGGCCGGCCTTCATCTGCGCCTTGGCCTTGGCGATCTCGGCCTCGGTGATCGTCTCGGTGGCGTTGGCGATCTGGTCGATCATCACCCGCATCAACTCGGGCGCGTCGGTCTCGTCGGTGCCGGCGTAAAGGCCAAACATGCCGATGTCCGAGTACGGCATATGGAAGGCGTGGATCGAGTAACAGAGCCCGCGCTTCTCGCGCACCTCCTGGAACAGGCGCGACGACATGCCGCCGCCGAGCACGCTGGTGAAGACCTGCAGGCTGTAGAGTTGCGCATCGGTGACCGGCAGGCCCTTGAGCGCCAGCGCGATATGGACCTGCTCGAGGTCGCGGGTCTCGACCCGCGTGCCGCCGCCGAAATGCGCCTGCTCCGGCGTCGGCCCCGCGGGGCCGGTGAAGCTGGCGAATTTTTTCTCGGCCGCCTCGACGATCGCCTTGTGTTCGACCGCGCCGGCGGCCGCCACCAGCATGTCGGGACCGCGATAATTGCGCGACAAATAAGCGCGGATGCCTTCGGGATTGAACGAGCGCACGGTCTCCGGCGTGCCGAGGATCGAGCGGCCGACCGCCTGCTTGGGAAACGCAGTTTCCTGCAAACGGTCGAACACCAGATCGTCCGGCGCGTCTTCGGTGGCGCCGATTTCCTGCACGATCACGTTCTGCTCGCGGCGCAGTTCGTCTGCGTCGAAGGTCGGATTGGACAGAATGTCGGACAGCACGTCGAGCGCCAGCGGCACGTCGGCCTTGAGCACGCGGGCATAATAGGCGGTGCTTTCGACGCTGGTGGCGGCATTGAGATCGCCGCCGACCGCCTCGATCTCCTCGGCGATCTGGCGCGCGGTGCGCCGCTTGGTGCCCTTGAACGCCATGTGCTCGAGAAGGTGAGAAATGCCATGTTCATTGGGCTGTTCGTCGCGGCTGCCGGAGCCGATCCAGACCCCGAGCGTGGCGGATTGCAGGTGCGGCATGGCGTCGGTCACCACCGACAGCCCCGAGGCCAGACGCGTTACTTCGACAGTCATGCCGCTGCTCCTTCACGCGCCGCACGCGACGCTGACAATACGAATTTCTCGATCTGCCCCTGATCGGCCGGCAGCACGGTAAAGCGCTCGGGCCGGCCCGGCAGGTCGGCCAGCCAATCTGGTAATCCCGGGGTGACCCCGCAAGCGGCGGCCACGGCATCGGGAAATTTGGCCGGATGCGCGGTCGACAGCACCACCATGGGCACCGACGGATCGCGGCTTTCCTTCTCGGCCACCGCCAGCGCGACCGCCGTGTGCGGATCGGCGCAGTAGCCGGCTTCCTTCATCCAGGCACGGATGGTGGCGGCGCTTTCCTGCTCGGAGGCTCTGTCGGCGATGAACAGCGCGCGCATCTGCTTGAGCGCTTCGGCCGGCACCGTGAAGCGGCGCGACTGCGCCAGCGAGCCCATCAACGCGCGCACGGTTTTGGCGTCGCGGCCGCAGGTCTCGAACAGCAGCCGTTCGAAATTGGACGAGACCTGGATATCCATCGACGGCGACGTCGTCGCCATCACGTCGCGGATTTCGTAGTCGCCGGTGGCCAGCGTGCGCACCAGGATGTCGTTGACGTTGGTCGCGACCACCAGGCGGTCGATCGGCAGACCCATGCGCGAGGCGACATAGCCGGCATAGACGTCGCCGAAATTTCCTGTCGGCACCGTGAAGGCGACCTTGCGATGCGGGCTACCTAACGCGACCGCCGCGGTGAAATAATAAACCACCTGCGCCAGCACGCGCGCCCAGTTGATGGAGTTCACGCCCGAAAGCCGCACCCGGTCGCGGAAGGCGTGATGATTGAACATCGCCTTCACCAGCGCCTGGCAATCGTCGAAATTGCCTTCGATGGCAAGCGCGTGGACGTTGTTGTCCGGCGCGCTGGTCATCATGCGGCGCTGCACGTCGGAAATGCGGCCGTGCGGGTACAGCACGACGACGTCGACCTGGCTGCGGCCACGGAAGGCTTCGACCGCGGCGCCGCCAGTGTCGCCCGAGGTCGCGACCACGATGGTGGTGCGCTCGCCGCGCTGACGGAGAACATGATCCATCAGGCGGGCAACCAGTTGCATCGCCAGATCCTTGAAGGCGAGCGTCGGGCCGTGGAACAGCTCCAGCACGAACAGGCTGTCGCCGAGTTGGACGAGCGGCGCGGTCGCGGGATGGCGGAACGTGCCATAGGCCTCGCGCGCCATACGGGCGAGATCGGCCTCGCCGATGCTGTCGCCGACGAAGGGCCGCATGACCTCGACCGCGACCTCCGCGTAAGGCCGGCCGGCGAGGCCCGCGATCGTCTCATTCATGACGGAAGGCCAGGTTTCCGGCACGTAAAGGCCGCCGTCGCGGGCAAGCCCGGCCAGCATGACCTCGACGAAATCGAGCGTCGGGGCTTCGCCCCGGGTTGATACATAACGCATTGAAATAGCTAGCTTTATTGTTCCGAGCCACAGGCTAGCAGGCACAGTAGCCGCGAGCGGAGGCTTTCACAAGAAAACCCCGCCCGCGGCTTTGTGCCTGCCGGAACTGCCGGTAAAGCTCGCCTAGAGATTGGCCTCGTCGAAGGCGCGAACCCACATGGCGCAGACACCTGAACGTACGATGTCATCGCGGTCGAATTCGATCACAGGCACGTTGAGCATCTGCGACTTGATCATATGGATGACTGTGCGCAGGCCGCTGGCGTGGTCGAGGTCGCATTGGCTGACGTCGCCATTGATGACCACGGTGCAATCCTCGCCGATACGGGTGTGAAGGTCTTGATCTCGACCACCGAACTGTTCTGCGCTTCGTCGAACAGCACGAAGGCGTTTTTCCAGGAGCGGCCGCGCATGACCTCGAACGGCACCATCTCGATGGCGCCGTTCTTGAGCGCGATCTCGTAGGCCGCGGCGCCGATGCGTTCCTTGATGGCTTCGACCACCGGCGCCGCCCAAGGCGCGAACTTGTCTTCGAGCGTGCCGGGGAAAAATCCGAGCGAGCGGCCGCAGGGTACGTTCGGACGCGTCAGGATAATCTTGTCGATGGCGCCGGTGCGAAACAGATCGGCGGCGTGAGTGGCGGCAATCCAGGTCTTGCCGGTGCCGGCGGGCCCGAGCACGATCACCTGCGGGCTGACGCGGAGCGCGTCGAGATAATTGGCCTGGGTCGGATTCAGCGGCTTGATCGGGGGCAGTAAGCGTTCAGCCTCAAACTTCGAACCTTGAAACTCTATGATTTCGGCGGTCTCGCGGCCATTGCGGCGACGGTTCTTCTTGCCGAAATGCTTGTTACTGAAGTGCTTGTGGCTGAAGTGTTTACCCAAGGCTGACTCCTTTTGCTGAATTCAAGAGGAATAGTCATGCGCAAGCGCTCCGTGCGATGAGCACGGAGTTACAGGACTTTGCAGGTTGTGAGAGCAGGTTTTGAGAGATTGTCGGCAGGCAACAGAGCGGGCTCGGCGAACGATGGTACCCTGAGTTGGGATACCTCGGTGTTCTCATCGAAGCGCAGTCTCACGAGCCTTCATGCCAGGACAGTATAACACGATTCGCGTGACAGTTTCATGGATCGTTTTTGAGCATCAAGCCAAAAGATTTGGCGACGTTTGCCGATTTAAAGTTCGTTTAATGAATGTGGCGGCCGGCGCGAAAATGCAGAAAGCGCCGGCCGCATCAGCTTTTTTTGAGCGTCAGGCGACCAGCGCGCCGCCGTCGATATAGACGATGGCGCCGGTGGCAAAGCCGTTGGCCATGAAAGCCAGGATCTGCATGCCGATGTCCTCGCCTTGGCCGACCCGGCCGACCGGCAGGCCGGACGCTATCTTGGCCAGCATGTCCTTGCGGGCGGCTTCCGGCATGCCGGCGCGGATCGGCGTATCGATGATGCCGGGCGATACGCAGTTGACGCGCACCGGCGCCAGCTCGAGCGCCAGTGCGCGCGTCAGGGATTCGATCGCGCCATTGGCCGCGCCGACGATCGCGGAATTCGGCCGCGGCCGGATGCTGAGGAAACCGGACACCAGCGTCAGCGAGCCGCCGGCCTTGATCTCAGCCGCGCGCGCAACGCGCCAGGCGCCCCAAAGCTTGCCTTCGAGCGTCGAGCGCGCATCTTCCATCGACACCGTCTTGAACGGTCCCGACTTGAGTTGCGCCGCGCTGACGACGACATGATCGACCGGGCCGCAGGTCTTGAACAAATTGACGACGCTGTCGTCGTTGGTGACGTCGGCGACGATGCCGGTGGCGCCGACTTTGGCGGCGGCGGCTTTCACCTTGTCGGCGCTGCGCGAGGCGATGATCACCTCGGCGCCTTGCGCCTTGGCGAGTTCGGCGGTCGCGAGACCGATGCCGGACGAGCCTCCGACGACGACGACTTTCTTACCTGCAAGCAACATGACGTCTCCCTGGATTTAAAGTTGGCGCACTAAACCATGCCGTCGCATCTGCAACAATCCCAATTGGCATTTCACATAACGAAACGAAAGAGGGCTAATACCGCCGCCGTAGCCGCCCCACGAGCCAGACGACGTAGACGCCGGCCAGGCCGAGCGCGAGCCCGAACCAGGTGATCGCGTAGCCCAGGTGGTTGTCCGGCAGATGCACCTCGAACTTGCCGGGCAGCGGCGCGCCGCCGGGCGGCACCGGCGCTTCCTGATCGATGTAGAAGGGCGCTGCGACCGCCCATTTCTTTTCCGCCGCCATCGCCTTGGGATCGCGCATGTACCAGACGTTGGTCTTGGGATCGTCGGCCGGCGTGAACAGGCCGCGCGTCTCCGGCCAACGCATCACGCCGACGATCTCGACGGTGCCGCGCACATTGCCGCCGGCGCGCGTCGCCGGGTCCTTGCGGTCCATCGGCACGAAGCCGCGATTGACCAAGACGATGCTGCCGCCGGCAAGTTGCGCCGGCGCGAACACCCAGTAGCCGGGGACTTTGACGTCGGGCCGGAACGGCGAGCCGCTGGTGTAGACCAGCGCCTCCTCGCCCGGCAGAAACTCCGCCGGAAACGTGACGCGAGAAAATTCGGTGTCGCCCTGCGCCACCTGCTGCCATTTGGAGCGCGGCGGCAGATCGGCCGGCGCGCGCGTGCTGCGCGACGTCACGGTCTGGACCAGATTTTCTTTCCAGGTCTTGCGGTCGAGCTGCCAGATGCCGAGCCCGATCAGGATCGCGACGCAGGCGACGGCAAACACCGTCGCCTCGATGACGCCTCCCCTGGGGCGCAGCTCGCTCAAGCGTCGCTCCGATGCTGAAGCCGCCCTTCCGCCGCCTTGTGATGGTATTGCAGCGCAATCAGCAGGCCTTTGATCAGCCGCAGCGGCGCCAGCGTCACCAGCAGGATCAGCGGCAGCCACAGCATCGCGTGCAGCCAATAAGGCGGCTGAAAGACGATCTCGGTCGCCAGCGCCGCGCCAACCACGATGGCGCCGCCGATCAAGATCACGAACACCGCCGGGCCGTCGCCGGAATCCTGCGCGCGGAAATCGAGCCCGCAGGTCGCGCAGCGCTCGCGCGGCTCGGGCAGCACGCCCGCGAACAGCGCCCCCTCGCCGCAGCGCGGGCAGCGGCAGCGCAGTCCCGCGCTCCACGGCGAGACCGCGCCCGACGGCACGATCGATTGCTCTCAGTGGCCGACGGCGATCTCGCCCGCGCCCCACCAGTAGACGGCGCAGAACAGGAACAGCCAGACCACGTCGACGAAGTGCCAGTACCACGCCGCCGCCTCGAAGCCAAAATGGTGATCCGGCGTGAAGTGGCCCTTCATCGCCCGACCGAGGCAGACGGCGAGGAAGATCGTGCCGACGATGACG
>JANMSZ010000503.1:0-6076 GCA_031389925.1 Hyphomicrobiales bacterium
GTGTTTCTGTCGCTGGTGTTCTGGACCTGGCTGTGGGGCCCGGTCGGCGCCTTCCTGGCGGTGCCGCTGTTGATCATGGGACTGGTGGCGGTGAGCCATCTGTTCCCGAGCGACGATCCGGCATTGCCGGAATAGCGCGCGGCCTGCGCCAATGCGCGCGCTGGTGCAGCGGATAAGGCCGGGCTAGATACCACGCATGGATTTCCAGGCTTACGTCGATACGATCATCGCCTTCGTCCGCGAGAATGCGGTGTGGGCGCCGCCGATCGTATTCGCGCTCGCCTTCGGCGAGTCGCTGGCGTTCGTCTCATTGCTGATCCCGGCTTGGGGCGCGCTGGTCGCGATCGGCGCCTTGATCGGTTCGAGCGGCATCAGTTTCTGGCCGGTGTGGTTCGCGGCGTCGCTCGGCGCGGCGTTCGGCGACTGGCTGTCCTATTGGATCGGGTTGAAGCTCGAATACAGGGTGCAGCACATCTGGCCGTTGTCGCGGCATCCCGACCTGATCCCGCGCGGCGAGCGCTTCATGAAGCGCTGGGGCGTGCCCGGCATTTTCATCGGCCGCTTTTTCGGGCCGCTGCGCGCCGCGGTGCCGCTGATCGCGGGCATTTTCGAAATGCCGTTCTGGCGTTTCCAGCTGGCGAATTTCGCATCGGCCTTCGTTTGGGCCACGGTATTGCTGACTCTCGGCGACGGCATATCGAAGGTGTTCGGGTATTTCTGGAATTAAAAAATCCGCCGGGATTTCACCCGGCGGATTTCATCTTAAATATCGAGTGCTACTTGAGCGCCGCGACGCCGGCGAGCGAGATCACGTCGTCCTGTGCACCGGAACCGCCGCTGACGCCGATGGCGCCAACGACTTTGCCGCCGGCAACGATCGGATTGCCGCCGCGCGAGGCGATCACGTCATCGAGGGTCAGGAGGTAGGTGAAGTAGGGGCCTTTGCCGATCAGGTTTTCAAACACCAACGTCCCGCGGCGATAGCGGGCCGACGCGCGGGCCTTGTGGGGCGCGATCGTCGTCGACGCGAATTGGCAGTTGTCCTGCTTTTCAAAATAGATCAGGTCGCCCGACGGACCGACGATCGCGATGCAGAACGAATTCCAGTTGCGCTTCTGGGCTTCGGCGATGGCCGCCGCGGCCACCTTCTTGGCATTCTCGATATTGATCGGCTCGCCGTAAGGCGGCGGCGAGGCCGCGTCGGCGACGGTATCGTTCGGATTGTTAGGGTTCGGCGGCACCTGGGCGAAAGCCCCGGTGCTTATCATCAGCGCGACGCCGAGAGCGCCCGCCATCATTGTCAAACGACGCATGTATTCCTCCCACGGAATGTTTGTGCCGGTGATCCGGCTTGTTCATTTGTGCGCCGCACACGCCGGTGCACATTGTCGAGGCGCCGAGTTTAGCGAACCAAGAGGCGTTCGCCTATATGGCTGTGCGACACGGTAGCCATCGGACAAGCGCGGAATAATCGGATAAACTCGGTGTTTATACCGGCAACGCTTCGACGCGCGGCCGGCAAAACAAACATATCACATGGGGGGAGACGATGACCGATCTCACGCGCCGCCAGGCATTCACCGCGGCCGCAGGCGCCGCTGCTGCCGTAACCATGCCCTTCGGTCATGAAGGGCGCGCGGCCGTGCCGCCGTCCGGCAAGCAGGCTGCCAGCTGGTATCGCTACAAGATCGGCTCCATCGAGGTCACCGTCGCGACCGACGGCGTCGCCCGCTTCAAGATGGCGGAAGACCACGTCGTCAACATCAAGAAAGACGCGGTGAACGCCGCGCTCGCCGAAGTCTTCATGGAAAAAGACATGATGACGACGCCGTACAATCCGGTCGCGATCAACACCGGTGGGAAGCTCGCCGTGATCGACACCGGCACTGGCGAGGCCAACTACAAGAGGACCAATGGCGTCGGCGGTCAGTTCATCACCAATCTCGCGGCGGCCGGTATCGACCGCGCCGCTGTGGATACCGTCATCATCTCGCATTATCACGGCGATCATATGAACGGCCTGCTGATGGCCGACAATTCGCTGACTTATCCGAATGCCGAAATCTTGGTGTCCGCGAACGAGCATAAATACTGGATGGACGACGGCGAGATGAGCCGGGCTACCAAAGGCCGCATCGAAGGCAACTTCAAGAACGTGCGGCGCGTGTTCAATGCCGAGGTGATGAAGCGCGTGAAGACCTATGAGTGGGGCAAGGACGTGATCCCCGGCGTCACCGCGCAGGGCACGCCGGGTCACACCATCGGCCACACTTCTTTCGTCATCTCGTCAGGCTCGGACGCGGTCTATCTCCAGTCCGACGTCACCCACGTGCCGTTTCTGTTCGTGCGCCATCCCGACTGGCATGCGTTTTACGATCAGGACGGCGCCATGGCGGAAGCCACCCGCCGCAAGGTCTACGACATGTTGGTGGCGGACAAGATGCGGGTGCAGGGATTCCATTACCCGTTCCCGTCGCTCGCCCACGTGGAGAAAGTCGGCACCGGCTATCGCGAGATACCGGTGCTGTGGAATCCGACCATTTGATTTCGCTGGAAGACGAAAACCTCAGGGAGAATGTCATGATGCAACTCACACGACGCCATCTGTTCGCAAGTGCCGCCGCCGTTACCGCGTCGGGAGCGCTGACAGCCATGCCCGGCCGGCAGGCTTTTGCCGCGGCGCCACCGGCTGCCAAGCAGACCAACGGATTTTATCGCTACAAACTCGGCAGCTTCGAGGTGACCGTCGTCACCGACGGCGCGCGGGTCGGTCCGCTCGCGGATAACTTCGTCAAGAACGCCAAGAAGGAAGACGTCAATGTCGCCCTGCAAGCGGGATTTCAGAAAAAGGATGAACTGACGATCCCGTTCAATCCGAACGTCATCAACACCGGTTCCAAATTGGTCGCGATCGATTGCGGTCTCGGCGCCGCCACCTTCGCCCAGAGCAAAGGCGCGATGGGGCAGTACCAGACCAATCTCGCCGCCGCGGGCATCGATGCCAAAGCGGTCGACGTGGTTATCATCTCGCACTTCCTCGGCGACCACATCAACGGTCTGCTCGACGCCGACGGCAAACCGGCCTTCGCCAACGCCGAGATCATGGTGCCGGCGCCGGAGTGGGCCTACTGGATGGACGAAGGCAATGCGAGCCGCGCGCCCGAGGGTCTGAAGGGCAACTTCGCGAATGCGAAGCGCGTCTTCGGCGGGCTCGGCAACAAGGTCACCAAGTACGAGGACAACAAGGAGCTGGCGCCGGGCATCACCTCGGTGTTCACGCCTGGCCATACGCCGGGCCACTCGTCGCACCTCATCGCGTCGGGCGGATCGAGCGTGCTGATCCAGGCGGACGTCTCCAACGTGCCGTGGCTGTTCGCGCGCAATCCGGGCTGGCACGCGGTGTTCGACATGGACGGGCCGATGGCCGAAGCGACCCGCCGCAAGCTCTATGACCGCCTGGCCGCCGAGCGCACGCTGATGTCGGGCTATCACAATCCGTTCCCGGCGATGGCCAATATCGAGAAGGACGGCACCGGCTATCGCTCTGTGCCGATCGCCTGGAATCCCAACATCTGACGAATTGCCCCAGAAAAAGGGAAGGCCGCCGGTTTCGGCGGCCTTTTCGTTTTTGGGCCGTTCTTGACCGGAACTGGGACGCGGCCTATATCGCCGCTTATGACGACGCGATTTGCACCAGCGAAGCTCCGCCGCCGCCGTACCACCACGGCACGGGCGCGCTTTCGCGCGTAGGTCATTCCCGTGCCGCCGGTTTTGGGCCGCGGCACTTTGCATCTCCCCAATCCGGTCCGACCAAGCCGCTCCCGCGCGGGAGCATTTGCAATGGCCGCCTGATAGGCTGGCCCGGAATCGAAGGGGTTGAAGATGGCGACCAAGGCAAAAATCGGCGTGCTCGGCGCGTCCGGCTATACCGGCTCCGAATTGGTGCGGATGCTGTTGCGGCATCCGCGCGCGGAAATCGCGCTGCTGACCGCCGAGCGCAGCGCCGGCAAAAAAATGCGCGAGGTGTTCCCGCAGTTCTCGCCGTTCGAACTGCCGACGCTGGTCGCGATCGAAGGGTTGGATTGGGCCGCGCTCAAGCTCGATCTGGTGTTCTGCGCGCTGCCGCATGCCACCACGCAGAAAGTGCTGAAGGAGCTTCTGACCAAGGCGCCGAACACCAAGGTCGTCGATCTGTCGGCCGACTTCCGGCTGGCCGACACCGCGGCCTACGCCAAGTGGTACGGCCATGAGCATCACGCCGTCGAACTCCAGAAAGAGGCGGTCTACGGTCTTTCGGAAATCCACCGGCGCGACATTAGACGAGCGCGCTTGGTGGCGAACCCCGGCTGCTACACGACCTGCGCCCAGTTGCCGCTGATCCCGCTGATCAAGGCCAAGGCCATCGACCTCGACGAGATCGTGATCGACGCCAAGTCCGGCATGACCGGGGCAGGAAGGGCGGCCAAGGAGGCCATGCTGTTCTCGGAAGTCTCCGAAGGCTTCAACGCCTATGGCGTCGGCCATCACCGGCACATGGCCGAGCTCGACCAGGAGTTTTCGCTCGCCGCCGAGCGCGAGGTGGTGGTCACCTTCACACCGCTTCTGGTGCCGATGAACCGGGGCATCTTTTCGACCATCTATGTGCGGGGCAAGCACGGCCGGACGCCGGAAGAGCTTCACGCGATACTTTTAAAGTTCTACGTGAAGGAACCTTTCGTGCACGTTCTGCCCTTTGGCGAAGTGCCGCAGAGCCGGCACGTGCGCGGCTCCAACATGACCTTCATCGGGGTCACCAGGGACCGCATCGAAGGCCGGGCCATCATCATCTCGACGCTCGACAATCTCGTGAAGGGCGCCTCCGGCCAGGCGATCCAGAACATGAATCTGGTCATGGGTTATCCGGAGACCATGGGGATCGATCAGGTCGCTCTTTTCCCTTAAAGTTTCCGTTCTGCCGGAGACTCGGATTCGATGTTCGAGGTCAGCAATCAGCCGCCGCCGCTCGAGTCCTATAACCTGCTCGGCAGCGACATGGTGCTGCGCGAGGCGGTAAAACGCGAAGGCGCGGCCTGGGCGGAAGGCGACCTCGGGGCGCTCGGCGCGACGCTGGGCAAACCCGAAACCATCGCGCTCGGCTTTGCCGCCAACCGCAATCCGCCGAACCTGCGCAGTTTCGACCGCTTCGGCCATCGCGTCGACGAGGTCGATTTCCATCCGGCCTGGCACGAACTGCTCGGCATCGCGATGAAGGCTGGGCTGCATTCGAGCCCGTGGGCCAAGCCGCAACCCGGCGCGCATGTCGCGCGCGCGGCTGGCACGTACATGCTCACGCAGATCGAGAGCGGCGTTTATTGCCCTGTCGCCATGACCTATGGCTCGGTGCCGACGCTGCGCCAGACGCCGGCCATTGCGGCGGAGTGGCTGCCGAAGATCTGCGCGCCCAAGTACGATCCGCGTTTCATCCCGATCGCCAAGAAGACTGGGGCGCTGCTCGGCATGGGCATGACCGAGAACCAGGGCGGCTCGGACTTGCGCACCAACGTCACGCGCGCCGAGCCCGCGGGCGACGGCACGTACCGGCTGCACGGCCACAAATGGTTCATGTCGGCGCCGATGTGCGACGCCTTTCTGGTGCTGGCACAATCGGCCAAGGGCCTGAGCTGTTTCCTGCTGCCGCGCTGGACGCCCGATGGTGAGCGCAATGCCGTCCACATCAACCGGCTCAAGGACAAGCTCGGTAACAAGTCGAACGCCTCGAGCGAAGTCGAATTCCACGGTGCCTTTGCGCAGCTGGTTGGCGAGGAGGGGCGTGGCATTCCGACCATCATCGAGATGGCCGGCTATACGCGGCTCGACTGCTGCATCGGCTCATCCGGGCTGATGCGCCAGGCGGTGGCGCAGGCGGCGCATCACGCGCGGCATCGCACGGCGTTCCAGAAGAAGTTGATCGACCAGCCGCTGATGACCAATGTGCTCGCCGATCTCGCGCTGGAATCCGAGGCCGCCACCGTGCTGACGATGCGCCTGGCGCGTGCTTACGACGAGAGCGACGCGGTTTCGCAGGTGTTCCGCCGCG
>JANMSZ010000534.1:0-1808 GCA_031389925.1 Hyphomicrobiales bacterium
GTCGTCGCCTGAACAAGCGTCTACGATCCCAGCTTAACGCCAGAATATTCGCAACAGAATAATCGCAACGGAAATGGGCAGGGCATGAAGGCGTTTCGTTTGTACGAGACCGGCGGGCCGGAGGTGCTGCAGTACGAGGACGTCGAAATCGGCACGCCCGGTCCCGGCCAGGTCCGCATGACGAACGAAACGCCTTCATGCCCTGCCCATTTCCGTTGCGATTATTCTGTTGCGAATATTCTGGCGTTAAGCTGGGATCGTAGACGCTTGTTCAGGCGACGACCACACAGGATGTGCCTGACGGATGCTCGCGCATCCGCAGCGGGAGGATAAGATGAGAAAGCCGATCTACGCGCTGTTGCTCGCCAGCCTGGCGCTCGCGCCCGCCGCTGCACAAGAAGCCTTCCCGACCAAGCCGATCCGCATCATCGTCGCCAACGCCCCCGGCGGCATGACTGATACGCTGGCCCGCACCATCGGCCAGCGGCTGTCCGATGCGTGGGGGCAGCAGGTCATCATCGAGAACAAGCCGGGCGCCAATACGCAGATCGCGGCAGAATTCGTTGCCAAGTCGCCGGCCGACGGCCACACGCTGCTGCTGACGCCGGACGTCACGTTCGTCGTCAACCCGAACATCTACGCCAAACTGTCCTACGACGCGGTCAAGGATTTCGTCCCGGTCAGCGGGCTCGCCGCGGTCAACCACGCGCTGGTCGTGCATCCCTCGCTGCCCGCGAAAAACATCAGGGAGCTGATCGCGCTCGCCAAGGCGAAGCCCGGCGAGTTCAATTACGCGACGCTGGGCATCGGCTCGGCGGCGCATCTGAGCATGGAACTGTTCCAGCACATGACGGGCGTGAAGCTGACCGCCGTGCACTACAAGGGCGCGACACCGGCGCTGACCGACGTGGTGGCCGGTCACGTGCCGATGATGTGGGTCAATATCGGCAACGCCGTCGGCGTCTGGAAGGACGGCAAGGTGCGCGCGCTCGGGGTCGCGAGCGAAAGCCGCTTCGCGCAGCACCCGGACCTGCCGACGGTATCCGAAAGCGGCCTGCCCGGCTTCACCACCGGCGCCTGGTTCGGCCTGTTCGCGCCGGGCGCGACGCCGCCGGCGGTCGTCGCCAAGATCAACGCCGAGGTTCAGAAAACGCTGGCCGATCCCGGCTTCCGCGACAAGGTGCTGATCCCCAATACGTTGCAGCCGATCGTCGGCACCGCGGAGCAATATGCGGCCATGATCCGCGCGGACCGCGAGAAATGGGGTACCGTCATCAAGGGCGCGAACCTCAAGATAGAATAGGGTTCGGGTTGGTTCCCTTATCCTAAACTGTTCGTTAACGCGAAATCGCTAGCCTCGCAGGACGACGCCGGACCTCGTGCCCGGCGTATTCGGGCTTGCGCATGATCCGTATCGATTTCAACCGCCTGCGTTTCCTCGTGATCGACGACAACGCGCATATGCGGCGCACGGTGCGCACGCTGTTGCACGGTTTCGGCGGGCGCGAGGTGTATGAGGCGGAAGACGGCGCAGCAGGCCTCGAAGCCTTTACGCATTACATGCCCGACATCGTCATCTCCGACTGGGCGATGCCGATCTTCGACGGGCTCGAACTGACGCAGATGATCCGGCAACCCGGCGCCAACGGCAATCCGTACGTGCCGATCATCATGCTGACCGGCCACTCCGAAAAGAAGCGCGTCGTCGCGGCGCGCGACGCCGGCGTCACCGAATTCCTGGCCAAGCCGATCTCGGCAAAGTCGCTCTACCAACGCGTATTGAACGTCGTGGTGAACCCGCGCTCCTT
>JANMSZ010000541.1:0-2608 GCA_031389925.1 Hyphomicrobiales bacterium
GGCTCGAAGCCGAAATGCATCGGATGGCTCGACGGCATGCACACCGTGCGCGGATTATGCGTCACCACCGGAATGGCGCAGCGCTCGGCGAGTGCGGCCAGGATTGGCACTGCCTCGCGCGACAAGGTCGCGGCGATGATCAGCGGCCGCTCGGCGGCGGCGATCCATTCCGCCAGCGTTGCGATCGCCTTCGGGTCGGGATAAACGGGCGCGGCTTGCGGTCGCGGCTTGATCGGCGCGATCGGCTCGGCGACCGGCGCCGACAGCGGCTCGCGCGGCAGCACCATGTAAACGGGCCCGCGCGGGTGGGCCATCGCCACGTCGACGCCGCGCGACACGACGTCGCCGATCTGGTCGGGATTGCGCAGTTCGTAATCCCACTTCACCAGTTCGCGCACCATGCCGGCCTGGTCGAACATTTCCTGCGCCCAATGGATTGGGCGCGAGCGCGAACCGAACTTGCCTTTCTCGGAGATCGGCGTGCGGCCGGCGGCGAGGATCAGCGGCACGCGGTCGCGCGACAGATTCGTGAGATTGTTGATGGTGTTGGCGGTGCCGACATTGACGTGCACCATCACCGCCTGCGGCTTGCCGTTCATGAGATAGGCGCCGTGCGCCATGGCGACCGCGAGGTTCTCGTGCGGCACCAGCACGGGCTTGGGCACTTTGGCGTTGGTCTTCTTGGCGCGCGTAAAGGCTTCGACGATCGGCGGGAAGTCGGTGCCGGGATTGGCGAAGAAATAATCGATGCCGTGATCGGCCAGCGCGCGTAGGTACGCTTCGGCAGCAATCGCGGGCCGTTGTCCGACAGGTTGAACGGCCATGCGTCGCGTCCCTCTGGCAGCTGCTCAAAGCGGCCGCCTTGTTGCTTATTATGGCCGCCTTTTACGCGACAGGCGGGAGGCTGACAACGCAGGGCAGGGTTGTAACTATCGGGACGCGGGCCTCAGCCCACGTCCCGAAACGACAATCAGAACGGATAGTGCTGGTGGCTTTCGATGGTGATCCAGCGCAGTTCCGTGAATTCGGCGATTGCGGCGATACCACCGAAACGGCCATAGCCGGAATCCTTGGTGCCGCCGAACGGCATCTGCGGCTCGTCGTTCACGGTCGGTCCGTTGATGTGGCAGATGCCGGCCCGGATGCGTTTGGCGATGCCCATCGCGCGCTGGATGTTCTGGCTGAACACCGCCGACGACAGGCCGTATTCAGTGTCGTTGGCGATGCTGACCGCCTCATCGTCGCCATCGACGCGGATGATGCTCTTCACCGGGCCAAACGATTCCTCGCGGTAGATCTTCATCTGGGGGTTGACGTGGTCGAGCAGCGTGGCGGACCAGACCGTGCCGCTGCGCTTCCCGCCGGCGACCAGCTTGGCGCCCTGCTTGACCGCGTCGTCGAGCAATTGCTGCATGCGGTCGGCGGAATGTGCGCTGACCAGCGAGCCGAGCACGACCTTGCCGCGCGGATCGCCGTAGGGCAGGGAGTTCGCCTTGGTGGCGAGCTTATCCACGAAGGCGTCGGCGATCTTGTTGTCGACGATGATGCGCTCGGTCGACATGCAGATCTGACCCATGTGCATGAACGCGCCGAACGCCGCCGCATCGACGGCGTCGTCGAGATGGGCGTCGTCGAGCACCAGCAGCGGCGCCTTACCGCCGAGTTCGAGCAGCACAGGCTTGAGATATTTTGCCGCCGTCTGCGCGACGATGCGGCCGACATGGCTCGATCCGGTGAAGTTGATGCGGCGTACCGCCGGATGCGCGATCAGCGCTTCGACGACCTGCGGCGCGTCCTCACGCGAATGCGTCACGATATTGATTACGCCCTTCGGCAGGCCGGCTTCCTGCAACACCTTGCCGATCAGCATATGCGTGGCCGGGCAGGTTTCCGACGCCTTCATCACCACGGTGTTGCCGCAGGCGAGCGGCATCGCCACCGCGCGCACGCCGAGAATGACCGGCGCATTCCACGGGGCCATGCCGACACAGACGCCGGCCGGCTGGCGGATACCCATCGAGAAGCAGCCGGGCTTGTCGGAGGGTATGACCTCGCCGTGAATCATCGTGGTCATGCAGGCGGCTTCGCGTAGGATTTTGGCGGCAAACATCACGTTGAAGCCGGACCATGGCCCGGTCGCGCCGGTTTCTTCCATCGTCAATTTGATGAACTCGGGCGTTTTGGCTTCCAGCAAGTCGGCCGCCTTCAGCAGCAGCTTGCGGCGTTCGTTCGGGCCGGTCTCCGACCAGGCGGGAAACGCGGTGGCGGCGGCATCGCAAGCGGCATTGACGTCGGCGACCTTGCCAGCCGCGGATGTGCTGGCGACGCTGCCCGTGAACGGGTCGAGACGCTCGAAAGTCTTGTTGTCGCGCGCCGGTACATCGGCGCCATCGATCAGAAGCTGGACGTTCATGGTGTCCTCCCTTTGGTGGTCTTGTTGTGTCTCAAAGATGCGGCAGTCTGACGTCGAGCACCGCGCAGCGCTTCTCGTCGCGCACCGCGGTGAAGGCCTCCGCCAAAGCTTCCTCGATGTCTTCGGGCTTCTCGATTATCCGGGCGTAGGCGCCGCCGGCGGCGGCCGCGATGGCTGAATGGTCGGGCGCGGGAT
>JANMSZ010000545.1:0-3743 GCA_031389925.1 Hyphomicrobiales bacterium
GCAGAACCCGAAGGACTGGGTGATGCCGGCAGGCGACTATGCCAATACGCGCTACTCCAAGCTCAACCAGATCACCGCGGCCAATGTCAGCAAGCTGCAGGTCGCGTGGACATTCTCGACCGGCGTGCTTCGCGGCCACGAAGGCGGACCGCTCATCATCGGCAACATGATGTACGTCCACACGCCGTTCCCGAACAAGGTCTATGCTCTTGACCTATCCAAGGACAACCAGATCGTCTGGAAGTACGAGCCCAAGCAGGATCCGAACGTCATCCCGGTAATGTGCTGCGATACGGTTAATCGTGGCGTCGCCTATGGGGATGGCATGATCTTCCTGCATCAGGCCGATACGACGCTGGTCGCCCTCGACGCCAAGACCGGCAAAGTGGCGTGGAGCGTGAAGAACGGCGACCCTGGCAAGGGCGCAACCGGCACGTCGTCCCCGCTCGTGGTCAAGGACAAGGTGCTGGTCGGTATCTCCGGCGGCGAATTCGGCGTGCAGTGTCACGTCACCGCCTATGATCTGAAATCCGGCAAGCAGGCATGGCGGGCATTCTCCGAAGGACCCGATGACCAGATCATGGTCGATCCGGTAAAGACGACCGAACTCGGCAAGCCGGTCGGCAAGGATTCGAGCCTCAAGACCTGGCAGGGCGATCAATGGAAGATCGGCGGCGGCTGCACATGGGGCTGGCTGTCCTACGATCCCGGGCTGAACCTCGTCTACTATGGCTCGGGTAATCCCTCGACGTGGAACCCGAAGCAGCGTCCCGGCGACAACAAATGGTCGATGACCATCTTCGCGCGCAATGCGGACACCGGCCAGGCCAAATGGGTCTACCAGATGACGCCCCATGACGAGTGGGACTATGACGGCGTCAACGAAATGATCCTGAGCGACCAGCAGCTCGGCGGCGCCGCGCGCAAGCTGCTGACCCATTTCGACCGCAACGGGCTCGGTTACACGCTCGATCGGGACACCGGTGAATTGCTTGTGGCCGAGAAGTACGACCCGACGGTCAACTGGACCACCGGCGTCGACATGAACAAGAGTTCGCCGACCTACGGTCGTCCCAAAGTCGTAGATAGATATTCGACCGAAAAGACCGGCGAGGACAAGAACACCAAGGGCGTCTGCCCGGCCGCACTCGGTACCAAGGACCAGCAGCCGGCGGCCTATTCGCCGGATACCAAGCTGTTCTACGTTCCGACCAACCACGTCTGCATGGACTACGAGCCGTTCAAGGTGAGCTACACTGCGGGCCAGCCCTATGTCGGGGCAACGCTCTCGATGTATCCGCCTCCCGGCGCAACCCACATGGGCAACTTCATCGCCTGGGACAACACGACCGGCAAGATCGTGTGGTCGAACAAGGAGCAGTTCTCGGTCTGGTCGGGCGCGCTCGCTACCGCCGGCGGCGTGGTGTTCTACGGAACGCTCGAGGGCTACCTCAAGGCGGTCGACGCCAAGACCGGCAAGGAGCTCTACAAGTTCAGGACCCCGTCCGGCATTATCGGCAACGTCACGACCTATGAGCAGGGCGGCAGGCAGTATATCGCGGTGCTGTCCGGCGTCGGCGGTTGGGCGGGAATCGGCCTTGCCGCCGGTTTGACCGATCCGACCGCCGGCCTCGGCGCCGTCGGTGGCTACGCTGCGCTCAGCAACTACACCGCGCTCGGCGGATCACTGACCGTGTTCGCGCTGCCGCAATGAGCTGAGCCAACCTCGTTCCGGTGCATGGAGTTGCTCCATGCACCGGTTCGCCTGCCATCTGATCGAGGAAATGCTCTTGCGTACAATCTGGTTTTTGGGTGCCGCGATGATCATCGCGGTATCAGGAGGAATTGCCACCGCCGAAGCTCCGGTCGATCCGGCCGCCGTCAAATCCGAGGACGGCAAGTACCTCGAC
Organism: Hyphomicrobiales bacterium; assembly: GCA_031389925.1. Lineage (GTDB taxonomy): Bacteria > Pseudomonadota > Alphaproteobacteria > Rhizobiales > Xanthobacteraceae > Pseudolabrys. The sequence continues at coordinate 1,911 of JANMSZ010000545.1, forward strand.
AAGGAAGGCAACCCGACCTTCAAGGTTGCGTCCGACGGCACGGTGGATTGGTACACTTACTCCGGGTACCGCCGTTATCACTCGGAATGCCATGTCTGCCATGGCCCCGACGGGATGGGATCGACTTACGCCCCTGCCCTCACGGATTCGCTCAAGGCCATGAGTTACGGCGACTTCATGGGCGTGGTCGCGAGCGGCCGCCAGAACGGCACCTCCGTTATGCCCGCGCTCGGCGATAATCCGAACGTCGCCTGCTACATGGACGACCTCTACATCTATCTGCGTGCCCGTGCCAATGACTCCGTCGGGCGCGCGCGTCCTGCCAAGAAGGAAGACAAACCCGAAGCCTACACCCAGGCGGAGAATTCCTGCATGGGCAAGAAATAATCGGGCATGCGAGGCGCGCGTCACAATACGTCGGTGCGGCGCTTGAAAAGCGAAAATGGAGTTGAGAATGAAGACACGCGCTGCAGTCGCGTTCGAAGCAAAGAAGCCCCTCGAGATCGTCGAGGTCGATCTGGATGGACCGAAGGCCGGTGAAGTCCTTGTCGAGATCAAGGCGACAGGGATCTGTCACACCGACGCCTACACCCTGGACGGCTTTGACAGCGAAGGCATCTTTCCCTCGATCCTCGGTCACGAGGGCGCGGGCATCGTTCGCGAGGTCGGCGCCGGCGTGACTTCGGTGAAGCCGGGCGATCATGTCATCCCGCTCTACACCCCCGAATGCCGCCAGTGCAAAAGCTGCCTGAGTCAGAAGACCAATCTCTGCACCGCGATTCGCGCCACCCAGGGCAAGGGCGTGATGCCGGACGGCACCTCGCGCTTCAGCCACAAGGGCAAGCCGATCTTCCACTACATGGGCTGCTCGACGTTCTCTAACTTTACCGTACTGCCGGAAATCGCGGTGGCGAAAATTCGCGAAGACGCCCCCTTCGACAAGAGTTGTTACATCGGCTGCGGCGTGACGACCGGCGTCGGCGCGGTGGTCAACACCGCCAAGGTCACGCCGGGCGCCAATGTAGTCGTGTTCGGGCTCGGCGGCATCGGCCTCAACGTCATTCAGGGCGCCAGGATGGTGGGCGCCGACAAGATCATCGGCGTTGACATCAACGACAGCAAGGAAGAATGGGGCCGCCGCTTCGGCATGACGCATTTCGCCAATCCGACCAGGATCAGCGGCGACATCGTTCAGCACCTGGTCGGGCTGACCGACGGCGGCGCCGACTACACCTTCGACTGCACCGGCAACACCACCGTGATGCGCCAGGCGCTCGAAGCCTGCCATCGCGGCTGGGGCGTCTCCGTGGTGATCGGGGTCGCGGAATCCGGCAAGGAAATCGCCACAAGGCCGTTCCAGCTGGTGACCGGCCGGGTCTGGAAGGGCACCGCGTTCGGCGGCGCGCGCGGCCGCACCGATGTGCCGAAGATCGTCGACTGGTACATGAACGGCAAGATCGCGATCGACCCGATGATCACACACGTGCTCAAGCTCGAAGAGATCAACAAGGGCTTCGATCTCATGCACGAAGGCAAGTCAATCCGTTCGGTAGTCGTATTCTGAGTCAAAAACGTCCAACACAAGGAGGATAGCCCATGACTGTTCATATCCACCCATCGGTTGACAGCGGCGTCAAGAAGGGCTCGGGCAGCTTTGCCGGCGGCACCCTCGTCTGCAAATGCAAGGACAATCCGGTCAAGGTCGGCATCAAGGGCGATGTCGCCCACAACCACGCCTGCGGCTGCACCAAATGCTGGAAGCCCGAAGGGGCGACCTTCTCGGTGGTGGCGGTTGTGCCGCGCGAGAGCGTGACGGAGCTCGAGAACGGCGAC
>JANMSZ010000584.1:0-1780 GCA_031389925.1 Hyphomicrobiales bacterium
CTGCGAAGGCCGAGGCGCTGGAGGCTGAAGCGCTGGAGGCTGAAGCGCTGGAGGCGGAAGCGCTCAATGACCGTCATCCTGAGGTGCTCGCCACCGATCTCGTGGAAACACGAGATCGGAAAATCTCATCGCCCAAGTCGGCTATAGCCGACTTGGGTGGCGAGCCTCGAAGGATAGACGCCCGGGCCGTCGCCCTTCGAGGCGCGCAAGCGCGCGCACCTCAGGGTGACGGAAAAGGCGCGGGAGGCGGGGAGGAAGCGGCCGCGCCGCCCACAGCGCTCGGCAAAGCCTGGAGCATGCGCGAGCCCATCGACGAACTGCGCATGGCGGTGGACGACGAGATCGCCGCAGTGCGCGCCTTGCGCGCGAAGTTGAAAAGCGTGCCGCACGGCACGCAAGCCGCCGGCCTTACCTCTCGCACGCTGGCCGACCTCGTCGCCACGCTCGAACGGCTGCACCGGCTTGAAATCGGCACCCCGCAACACGATGGACAGAACGCCTATGACATGCCCGCCGACCTCGATGAATTCCGTAACGAACTTGCGCGACGCATTAGAGCTTTCGTCGCAAGCCGGGCTGGAACACGAGATGCTGACGGAAATTCCGGACCTGCCGCTATGGATCAGGTTCGCTAGCGACTTCATCGCATTGGCGCATGTGCACCAGGAGCCGCCCGCATTCGGCAACAGCGGCGCGGCTTCTGGCGTTCCTTGGACCACCTGGCTGATGCTGGGCGGCCGCGGCGCCGGCAAGACGCGCCTCGGCGCCGAATGGGTGCGCGCGCAAGCCGCGGGCGCGAAGCCTTACGCGGAGCAGCGCGCGTTCTCGATCGCGCTGGTCGGCGAAACCGAGCACGACGCGCGCGAGGTGATGATCGAAGGGCCGTCCGGCGTCCTGGCGCAGTGCCCGCGCGCCGAGCGGCCGTCATGGCTCCCGTCGCGCCGCCGGCTGGAATGGCCGAACGGCGCGGTGGCGCAGGTGTTTTCCGCCGACGATCCCGAGCAACTGCGCGGGCCGCAATTCGACGCCGCCTGGTGCGACGAACTGGCGAAATGGCGCCAGCCCGACGCCTCCTTCGACAATCTGCAGTTCGGGCTGCGGCTCGGTTTGCGTCCGCGCCAGCTCGTCACCACGACGCCGCGGCCGACCGCGCTGATCAAGCGGCTGCTGTCCGATCCGCGCACGGCGGTGACGCGCGCCTCGACGCACGCCAACGCCAGGCATTTGTCGCCGGCTTTCATCGAGGCGGTGATCGGCCGCTATGCCGGCACGAAGCTCGGCCGTCAGGAGATCGACGGCGAGATCATCGAGGACCGCGCCGACGCGCTGTGGACGCGCGCGATGATCGAGGGGTGCCGCGTGCACGAAGCGCCGGCGCTCATGCGCGTCGTCGTCGGCGTCGATCCGCCGGCCAAATCGCACAGCAGTTCTTCGCGCGAGGGCGCCGACGCCTGCGGCATCGTTGCCGCCGGCATGAACGAGGGCGGCATCGTCTACGTGCTGGAGGATGCGAGCGCGCAAGGGCTGTCGCCCGCGGCGTGGGCCAATCGCGCCATCGCGCTGTACCGGCGGCACCAGGCCAACGCGATCGTGGCGGAGGTGAACCAGGGCGGCGATATGGTGCGCGCGGTGCTCGCCCAGGTCGATCCGACAGTGCCGGTGAAGGAGGTGCACGCGATGCGCGGCAAGTGGCTGCGCGCCGAGCCGGTGGCGGCGATGTATGCGCAAGGCAAGGTGAAGCACGTCGACCCGCCGCTTGTCGCGCTGGAGGATCAGATGT
>JANMSZ010000587.1:0-5815 GCA_031389925.1 Hyphomicrobiales bacterium
TCGCCGGCTTCATCGACAAGACCGCGTCCGGATTCCGTCCAAGATTCTAGCGCATGATCCCGAAAAGTGGGAACCGGTTTTCGGATAAGATCATGCGCAAACAAGACTAAGGTCTTACGCCCGGTGTTTCGACCGGCAGGCCACGTGCGCGCCACATCAGATAGGCCTCGAGCGCGACGGCTTCGGGCGCGCGGTGCCCATCATGCCGATGTTGTCGCGGATCACCCAGAGCAGCGGTGTATCCGGCTCGACGTCGACGCTGTGTGATTTTCCGTTGATGGTGAGATTGATCATTTTTTGGCCTCCCCCTCGGGATACATTCTCTCGGATTGCCGGACAGGCAGTTGAGAGCCGAACTCGAAACCCGGATCGTTCAGCAGCTTGACGAGATCATCGATGCTCTCGGTCGCTTTATGAGTCGTCCTCCAAAGCTCCGCGGCGGCGCGCTTGTCGGCATTGGCGACTTTGATCGATTCCTCCAAGGCATTGGCCACGGCTTTGAACAGCAGCGGGTTTTTCTCTTTGGTCTGCTTGGTTGCCAACAAAGTGATCTGCGTCAGCGGTCCGCCGAACACCTCGCGGCTATCCGCTATCACATGCGCGCCGGGAATTTTCAGACCGCGATCGGTAAAAGGCTGCACGCCGATATGCGCGGTAATCGTCGTCTTGCCATAGCCACCGGACAGCGCGGCAACCGCATCGGGATGGCCGAGCCCGCCGGTCAGGTGATCGAGCCGGTGCGGGTCGTTCCATAATTTTTCTGCCGCCATCTGCAGCATCATGGCGTTGAACGAATGCGCACCGACGGCACCGCGATGCGGTCTTTGTCGGTGAAATCGGCGATGGTCTTGACGTTCGGATTGATGGTGTAGAGCACCATGGCGCCGTTCGACACGGTGCCGACGGCTTTGACTTCATTCGCCGTACCGTGGGTCTTGTCCCACAGCGTCAGCAAAGACGGCAGCGCCGCGGTGCCGTAGTCGGCGGCGCCCGACAGCAACGCGTCGGTGACAGGTCCCGGACCGCTGAGTGTCACGGCCGTAGCATCGACTTTGCCAAGCCCGAGCTTGGTCGCCTCTTTTTGCAGAACGCCACCGGTGACCATTATGTCGATCGGAATATAGAGTAGACCGCGCTGCTGCACGAATTTGACCGTGAACGGCGTCTGCGCGCCGACCAGCGAAGGCGCGAGCAGGCTCGCGCCGATCGCGACCGCCACAATAATTTTCCGCCGACTCACCGGCCGAATTGTTGTGTCTGACCAAATTGTTTTTCTGACATGTGCGCTCCCCGTTTTTGCCCCGTTTATTCGGAGCTTATCGGCGACACTGGCGCCCGCCTCACAGCATGATAGGCTGAATTGCGCGCGCCAACAAACAGACCGAGTGGAAGGAAACCTGCCCTAACGCACGCGGGCAGGTTCGACATCGCGCCGGGGACATCATGAAAATTCAAAGCGTCAAAATCAATCTCGCCCGCCTGCCGCTGGAAGAACCCTTGGTCGGCGCGCCGCCGATGCCCGGCATGCTGCGCGAATTCCTCACCGTGCAGATCATGACCGACGACGGCATCGAGGGCATCGGCATCACGACCTTCGGCGGCAAGATCGTGCGCACGCTGAAAACCGCGCTGGAGGAATTCGGCGAGTTGATCAAAGGCGACGATCCGCTGCGCACCGAGCAGGTGACGGCGAAACTTCGCGCCGCCTCGGCATCGTGCGGCCCGGGCGGCATCGCGACGCTGGCGATATCGGCGATCGACATCGCGCTGTGGGATATCCGCGGCAAGGCTTTCGGCCAGCCGCTGGCGCGGTTGCTCGGCGGATTGCGCGATCGGGTGCCGGCCTATGCCAGCGGCGCGCTGACGCGCACCACGCCGACCGACAAGTTGGAACGCGCGGCGTCGGCGCTGGTCGAGAAGGGCTACACGCAGATCAAGACGCAGATGGCCGTAGAAGGCCTAACCGCGGCGCAGGAGGTCGAACGCATCAAGCTGATCCGCGATGCCGTCGGGCCATCCGTCAATTTGATGGTCGACATCAACCAGCGCTGGAGCGTGCACGAGGCGATTTCCATCGGCCACGAGATCGAAGAGCTGCGGCTCGGCTGGCTCGAAGACCCGGCAGCGCACAATGACTACCAGGGCCTTGCCGAGATCGCCCGCGCGCTGGCGACGCCAATTTGCGCCGGCGAATATCTTTACGGCATCGAGCCGCACCGCCAGACGCTGGCGCATCACTCGGTCGACATCGTCATGATCGACCTGGTGCGCGCCGGCGGCGTGACGCAGTGGATGAAGATCGCCAGCATGGCGGAAGCCTTCAACCGGCCGGTGGCGAGCCATTTGCTGCCCGAGATTCATGTGCATCTGATCGCCGCCATTCCGAACGGGCTGGTCGTCGAATACATGCCGTGGACCTGGCGACTGTTTGAAAACCCGCCGATCCCGGACAAGGGCGTGATGACGGTGCCGACGGGCCCTGGACTGGGTCTGAAATTCGCGCCGGATCTGTTCAAGGCCTACGGCGTGACATGACCGACTACGACCGCGCGGCATTTGACCGGATTTTCACGCGGCGGCGCGTCATGGCGCATGGCGCCGAATTGCAGGTCGTCGAAGGCGGCAGCGGCCCGCTGGTGTTGCTGGTGCCGGGCTGGCCGCAATCGCTCTACGCCTGGCGCAAGGTGATGCCGGCGCTGGCGGCGAATTACCGCGTGGTGACGTTCGATCCGCCGGGCATCGGCGATTCCGCACCGCCGGTCGGCGGCTACGACACCGCCAATATCGCAAGCCACATCGACCCACTGTTGGATGACCTCGGCGCCAAAGATTGCCTGCTGGTGACGCACGATATCGGAGCCTGGATCGGCTACGCCTATGCCGTGCGCAAGCCGGAGCGCGTGCGGCGGCTGGTGGCCGTCGACGCGGCGATCCCCGGCATGGCGCCCGCCGACGTCTACACGATGACGCCGGAGCGGCTGCACAAGACCTGGCACTTTGCGTTCAATTTCCTGCCCGAGCTGCCGGAATTGCTGATCGCCGGACGCGAACGCGAATTCCTCACCTGGCTGTTCAAGGCCAAATCGGTCGACTTTGCCAAAGCATTCGACGCCGAGGCGATGAATGAGTATGTGCGCCTATACGCCAAGCCCGGTGCATGGAGCAACGGGCTCGGCTATTACCGCGCGATCTTCGATTCAATCGGACAGAACCGCGCGACCGCGGCGACGCCATTGACCATGCCGGTACTGGCAGTTGGCGGAGACGCGGGCCTCGGCGCGGCGATGCGCGGCACCTTCGAGCGCGCAGCGCCTCAACTGACCGGGGCGGTCATCGCGGACTGCGGACACTACGTGCCGGAAGAAGCCCCTGATGCCCTGCTGGCGATTCTCGAGCCGTTCCTTGCGGCTGAACGGACATGAGCGCTCGATCGAGCGCGCGCCCCAGCATCACCAGCACCGGACCGGGCAGATTGGCCTCGGCAATGCGCGCGGGAAGTTCGCCGATTGGCGCGGCGACGACCTGCTGATCCGGCCGTGTCGCCCGCGAGATTGCCATCGCAGGCGTCTTGGGATCGAGGCCTTCCGCGGTGGCTTTGGCGACCAGCGCTTCAAGCGTTTTCACTGGCATGTAGATCGCGGTGGTCGTCGTCGGATCGGCCAGCGCACGCCAGTCGATATCGGCTGGCAATTTTCCGCTGCGGGCGTGGCCGGTGACATATTGCAGCCGGCGGGAGTTGTCGCGGTCGGTCAGCGGAATGCCGAGTTTCGCCGCCGCACCCTGCGCCGCGCTGATGCCTGGCACCACATCGACGGCGATGTTGGCGGCGCGGCACGCATCAAGTTCTTCCGCGGCGCGGCCGAAGATCAGCGGGTCGCCGCCCTTGAGCCGAATAACGCGTTTGCCCTGCTTGGCGAGGCTAACCATCAAGGCGTTGATGTCGTCCTGCTTGCAGGACGGCCCGAAGCCGGTCTTGCCGACCAGCAGCTTGCGCGCCTCGCGCCGCGCGAAGTCGAGCACGTCGCGGGACACCAGATCGTCGAACAAAATGACGTCGGCCGATTGCAGCGCACGCACGGCGCGGAGAGTCAGCAGTTCCGGATCGCCCGGCCCCGCCCCGACCAGAGTCACCGAGCCGTTCTCAACGGCGGTGCCCAAGCCCTTCACCTCGGCGACAAAGCGCGCGAAGTCGGCCTCGCTCGGTTCGCGCTCGGGATTGGCCATCGCGTGTGCGGTGAACACCTGCCAGAACTTGCGGCGCGCGACGAAGGACAGGCCCGACTCTTTGACCAGAGATCGCCAGCGCGCGGCGGCAGAAGCCCACTTGGCGAAGCCTTTCGGCAACAATGCTTCGAGCTTGGCCCGGATCGCCTGCGCAAAGACCGGTGCGGCGCCGTCGGTAGAAATGCCGATCACCAGAGGCGAACGATTGACGATGGCGCCGAACGAAAAATCGCAGAAGGCCGGCTTGTCGATCACATTGACCGGGACGCCGGCGGCGCGGGCCGCTTCGGCGAACACAGCGGCGTCTGCGTTATCCTCGAAAGCGCCAATGGCGATTGCGGCGCCCGCCAAATCTTTCGGCGTCCACGTTCGCCCCTGCAGGACGATCTCGCCGCGTGGCGCATCGCTTGCCACCTGCCGCATCTCGTCGGAAACTTCTTCGGTATAAACCTCGACGCGCGCGCCGGCCGCCGACAACAGTTCGGCCTTCCACGCCGCCGCCGCGCTGCCGCCGGCCAGCACGCAGCGCTTTCCGTCGAGCGCCAGAAACACCGGCAACCGCGCCAGCGCCGACATTCGCTCCGGCCGCGCTTCGCGCGGTTGTCGTTCCGGCCTTGCATCAAGCGGTTTGCGCGACACGTTCTTTATCTCCAACCTTCTGGCTCACAATCTTCTTCAGTTCGGGCAGGCACGACCCGCAATTGGTGCCGGCGCGCAACGCTTTGCCGATATCCTCGACATTCGCCGCCGTACCGCTGGCGATCGCCGCGCGAATGACGTTGAGACCGACGCCAAAGCAGGCGCAGATCACGGGACCCGGATCGGCAAGCCCGTCGGCGGATTTGCCCGACAGCACCGCGCGCCGTTGCGCGTCGCCCACGCTCTCGGCCTCGAACAAGGCTTTCACGGTGTCCCAATGCGGCGCCGCTTCGGCCGGCCCGATGAACAGCGCGCCAATCAATCGGCCGTCGACGAAGGCCGCCATGCGATAGCTGCCGCGCGGCCCGTCGAAATATTCCGCCAGTTCGGCGCCGGCGCCGAATAAATGCTTGGCGTGCTCGCGCCAGGCGTCCGGCGGGTGGTTGCTCGCCAGCAGCCAGCCCGCTCCGTTCGCCACCGTCACGCGCGACCACCAGGTGCCGGGCGGCATCGCCAGCGGCATACGCCCGAGCGCAAAGCCGCGGAACGCGAAGTTGACCGGCTCGATGGTCACCGCCGTCGCCTTGGATTCGGGCTGGCCCGAATAAGGATCGGTCGCCGGCGCAACGATGTCGCCGATGCGGGCGGAGAAAGCGGTCTCATTGCTCCAATGGATCGGGGCGAACAGCGAGCCGCGGCGCTGGCCCCCGCTCACCGCCACCTTAAGCACGCAGGCGCCATAGGGCGACCGCACGCGGGCAAAGCCGCCATCATGGAGGTCGAGCTTCGCGGCGTCTTTCGGGTGTACCTCGACGAAGGGCTCAGGCAGATGTGCGCCGAGCCGCGGGCTCAAGCCCGATCGCGTCATGGTGTGCCATTGGTCGCGCACGCGCCCGGTATTGAGCCACAGCGCAAACGCCGGAGATGTTTTTGCGTTAAGTGCGGGCTTATC
>JANMSZ010000015.1:0-2623 GCA_031389925.1 Hyphomicrobiales bacterium
TTGCGAACGTTGTCGATGAAGGCGCGCGCGACATCGAGCGCGACGTCGGCCTCAAGCAGCGCGCGGCGGACTTCGCGCAGCGCGGCGTCGACGTCGGCTTCGCTCAGCGCGCCGCGGCGGGTGAGGCTATCGAGAATGCCGCCGAGTTTTTCCGAAAGAGACTCGAACATTGCGTCACAAAATCCCAAACAACTTTGCGCCCGAGGGCGCATTGCGCTGTCGGGCGGGGGCCTCCGGTCTCTAAGGGCCGGGCGGCGAATTGGTCTTCTACGTCAGGTATCAAGAAGTGGCCGGAACCTAGGGTTGGGGGAGCGGGGAGTCAACAGGTACCTGAGGTTGCGTTGCCTCCCAAATTGTTCAATGGTGGCTTGGGGTTGGGGGAAATCAGACATGCGTACCGCGTGGATGGCGCTGCTAGGTGCATTCGCCCTGGCAGCTTGTGCAACTATTACCAAAGGGACCACTCAAGTCGTTGCCGTGAACACGCCGGGCGTGGCCGGGGCCACCTGTACATTGAGTTCGTCCGCGATCGGATCGCGCGTTATCGTGACTCCGGGAACCACGTCGCTGGAGAAGAGTCAGGAATCGATCGCTGTCCGCTGCACCAAGGAATGTTACGTCGATGGGGGCGGCGTCATTGCTTCCAATATGGAAGGCATGACGGCCGGGAATATCATTCTTGGTGGCGTGATCGGGCTAGGTGTCGACGCCGCCAGCGGTGCGATGAACAAATACACGCCGGAAATTCAGGTCGTGATGTCGCCTATTCAGGGATGTCGTCCCGCCGGCGCACCCGCACCCGCGCCTGCGCCCCTTCGCAGCAAGAAAACAAGTTCGTCGTAAAGGGCTACGGCGTTAGCTCATAACTGACCGTCACCGCCGCCCTTAATATCTGCTCGCCGGGGGCCACGGGGGCAGCGCCTGCGCGCATCGCCTGCATCAGGCGTGGCGGCTGTGATGAGCCTTCCTCGGAAATCGACATGACGTGGCCGACTTTGACCCCGGCCGCCTTGGCGTAACGCTCGGCTTTGCGGCGTGCATCGGCGATGGCGTCGTCGCGCGCCTGGTCGAGCAGCTTGGACTGTTCGGAGACGATGAATTCCAGCCCCGACATTTCATTGGCGCCGGCGCCGATGGCGCGGTCGAGAATACCGGGCAGCTTGTCGATGTCGCGGATCTTGATGGTGAGCTGGTTGGTTACCTGAAAGCCGAGCAGGCGGGCGGCGCCGGCGCGGTTCGGATCGTATTGCGGCTGCAGCGACAGCCGCGAGGTCTGCACGTCGCGGTCGGCAATGCCGGTCTCTTTGATGGCGGCAAGTACAGCGGTCATCTGCTGGGCGTTGGCGTCGCTGGCTTCGCGCGCGGTCTTGGCGCTGCTGGTGACGCCAAGGCGGATCACCGCGGCGTCGGGCGCGACCGCGACTGTAGCTTCGCCGGTGATCGTCACCAGCCTGTCGGCGGCGCGCGCCGTGGGCGCAGCGAGCGCGGCGGCGGCCATGAATCCAGCTAACATCGTGCAAATCATCTTCATTTATTTCACCGGCACAAACACATTGACCACCAATTTGTCCTGGGCGGTCGTCACGGGATCGGATGCATATTCCTCGAAGAACAGATTGGCCTCGAGGCCTTTGTCGTCGAGATAATTCGTGATCGCCTCGTAGGTCGAATCCATGGCGTCATAAGGGCCGCGGTGTACGAACTTGAGCGCCTTGCCGGTGGGCGCCTGACCGACGGCGATGTCGCCCTTGGGCGGATCGCCGGGCGCCTGCGCCACCGGCAGCGCGGCCTGGAACGAGAAACCGGTGTCGTCTGTCTGCGTGTAAATCGTCATCGCCGGGCCGCTGGCTTTGAGGCCCTGCTTGTCGAAATATTCGTTGAGCGACTTGAAGGCGTCGATCAGCGTGTCGAAGGCCACGTCCCAATTGGTGTGGCCCTTCAGATAGATGATGGTGCGGTCCGGCAGCATCACGGACTCGCCGAAAGCGTCGCCGGGCTGCAGCGGCGACGGTGCGGCGACATTTGGCGGCGGTGGCGCTGGTGGCATCTGCTGCGGATTGGCATTTTGCGCATAAGCCGAGGCCATGATCGGGCCGCCGCAGAAGGCCAGTGCAAGAACGACCGGCGCCGCAAGGCGTATGCAGGACATTTGGCACTCTCCGTCTTTTGCGGCGGTCCGGCGATTCGCCTGTATCGGCCATTTTATCACGGCCCCATATCACGAGCACTTGGCCAAGCGTCGTTTATTCGCCATATAAACCGGGCGAAAGCCGGGCAAGAAACCGGCCAGGGCTAACATTGGCCGAATTTATGGGCGCGCTCGCCAACCAATCCTTCGTGAAGATGAACGGTATCGGCAACGAAATCGTCGTCGTCGATCTACGCCAAATTGCCGGCAAAATTGCCGCCCAAATCAGTGAAGCGGAGGCGCGCGCCGCGGCGCAGCCAAATGGCGCGCCTTACGATCAGTTGATGGCGCTCTACCCGCCACGCACGCCCGGCACCGATGCCTTCATCCGCATCTACAACAATGACGGCTCCGAAGCCGGCGCCTGCGGCAACGGCATGCGCTGCGTCGCGTCGCTGGTGGCGGACCAGACCGGCAAGCTGAAGATGACGTTCG
>JANMSZ010000023.1:0-3767 GCA_031389925.1 Hyphomicrobiales bacterium
CCGCTTCGACGACAAGGCAGGGCACGCCGATCTGATGCAGCGTCAGCGCCGTCGCCAGGCCGCCAATGCCGCCACCGGCAACGATCACACGATCACGCATAGTTCCCCCCGGTTGACTTCCATTATCCGTGCCCCACGGCCGAGGCAAGCGCGGCGACGGTTTGAACCTTGTACCGGGCGCTTGCGACTAAGATAATGCGAGCGCGGCCTTGGGCGGCCGCTTCGCGCTGACGGTGACGCTTACGGGGCACGATCATGAAGCAATTTCCGGCATTCTTCCTTGGCGCAACCATTCTCCTCGCGCCGCTCCTTGCAGACACCGCCGCCGCCCAAGCCCCCTCGCCCAACGAAAAGCTCAACGCCTATGTCGGCTGCATCAACCGGCTGTCGGAACGCAGCTACAGTGCGCGCTCGCGCTATTTCAGCTGGGCAGCCCAAAGCGGCCCGACCGGCCGCGAGCGCATCATCTACGGCACCTACACCATCTACGACACGTCGGATTGCATCAAGAACGTCGACAAGGCCAATGCGCTGGAGCCGCGCGACGCCGCGCTCGAAGCCGCCGCTACGGCCTACGCGAAAGCCGTGGCCAGGCTCGCGCCGCTGCTCAAGGAGGCCGACGACTATTACAGCCAAGAGAATTACAAAGACGACAAGATGGCCAAGGGCAAGGCCCTGCACCCGCGTCTCGTCGCCGCCTGGGACGCCTTCGAGAGCGCCGACAAAAAGCTGCGCGCCGGCGTCGAAGCCATCAACGACAAACGCGCGCTGGAGAAGCTCGCCGCCATCGAGCAGAGCGAAGGCAAGCAGGCGCGCTACCATGTCGAGGCGCTGATGATCCATGCCAAGCGCGTGCTGCGCGCGGCGGACTCAGGCAAGCCCGACCTCGCCGAGATGACGGCGGCGATCAACGCCTACGAAGAAGTCGTAAAAGCAGCCGAGCCGTTTACGGGCTCCGGTCTCGACGCCAAGATCGGCGGCATGTTCGTTTCCAACGCCAAGTCGTTCCTGACCACGGCCAAGCAACTCATGCGCCGCATCCGCGACAAGGTGCCATACAGCTCCGGCGACAGGATGATGCTCAGCAATGCCGGCTCAGGCTGGATGGTCGAGGGCTCACCGCCGCGCCTGATGCGCGACTACAACCAGCTGATCGAGAGCTATAATCGCGGGGCGAGGATTTAGCGTATGTGGTTCTTTCGGATTCTTTTCGGCATCGACGTGGCCGCTGCCGCGGTCATTGTGTATTTCTTTTTCGTCGGCCTAGCGGACGGCTCGGTGTCGTCGTTCAACGCCGGTTTGTGGATGGCGATCCTGGCCGGGACGGCCGCCATCCTGGGCAGCGGTTGGGCGCTGAGTGCGAAGGGCCAGCGCGGCGCGGCGATCGGAGTGCTATCGATCCTCGCGATCCCAAGCGTGCTGTTCGGGCTGTTTATGCTCCTGATTGTCATCACGCAGCCAAACTGGCACTGATCGCCACACGAGGGTGGATCAGCCAACGCACCGGCTTTCGCCGCGTCCCCGCCCTACTTCATCCCCGCGTCCGCCGTCTCCCGCAAATGCATGGCGCGTTCGCGCATCGCGGCCTCCTGCACTTCGATGTCCTCGGCGATTTCCGACGACAGATTGAACAGCCCGGCGAGCTTGATGCTGATGAAGTCGTTTTCTTTCGCCACGGCCTCCTGCGCGATAATGCCGCCCCACTCTTCCGCGAGGATATCGCGCACCACCTGTTGCGCGATCTTGAGCACGGCGCTCAGCGCGACGAGCTTCATCCGGTCGGCGCTGTTGATGGTCGCCCGCTCGGACAGCGCCAGCAGGTCCTTCGGCGCGATCGCCTGGAACGCGGCGACGGCGTCCTTGAGGTCTTGCGCGTGCGGCTCCGCCGCCACGGCGTAAGCGTGGATCTCGCCGGCCAGGTTCACCGCGGCGCGCCGCAGGTCGAACAGCCGATTGCGCGCGTCGATGCAGGCGCCGGTGTCCGCCTCGATGCGGTGAAGCAGGTCGAGCGAGGCCTGCACCGATTGCGCGCGCACCTGCATGTAGACCGGCCGCGCCGCAAAACCGGCCGCCAGCAGCGCGATCAGCGCCGCGGCGAAGGTCTGGTTTTCCTGCCAGACGATATAGGTGCCGCGCAGAACGGCCTGGTCGATGATGGATGTGAACAGCCAGACCAGCGCGACAATGCCCACCGCGGTCGCGAGCATCGACCAGATCGGAAGCTGGGAGAGTTTCAGGCGGGCGGGCGTCATGGTGGATTGTCTTGGACGGATTATCTTGGGCGGGGCGTCTTGAGCGCGGGACATTACCACCGGCGCATGGACGGTCGATAGGCCCGGCGCCTTGCCGCGCCGCAACGCGAAGGGCCCGTTGCCGGCCATCGTAGCCCGGATGGAGCCAACGGGCCGCGCGAAGCGCGCCCGATGATGAACTCCGCGTAATCCGGGACAACTCCCGCTTGTCTGGCGATAAAAAGAATGACGTAGATGGCATCGGAAGTCGGACTTGTCCGACTTCCGACATGACGGCTCACAAGTCGGGTATACCCGACTTGTGGTACAAGCCCGGCCATGACGATATACTCCTGACGAAACAAGACGGCTTAAGGCCGCTAAACGTCCGGGGGAAATCATGACGTCTTCGCTCGCCGCGGCCACGTCGATAGTGGGACTGGCGCTGGCCTTCGCGCCTGCGTCCGTCGCAACGATCGAGGCCAAGGGCATGACGGCGGGGGTGAGCCGCACGACAACAATAACGGGGTCAAAAAGACGAGCCCCGGCTTTACCCAAAAATCGTCACATCTCTGGGAGAAGATCGCCATGAAAATTCGGATCGCGACCACGCTTGCTTTGCTTCTGCTTGGCTTTGCCGCCGTCTCGTTCACGCAAACTGCGACCGCACAAAGTGGCGCCGGCTGGGTGACGCTGTTCGACGGCAAGAATCTCGACAACTTCAACAAAGTCGGTGACGCCAACTGGCGCATCGAGGACGGCTCGGCCGTTGCCGACAAAGGCGCCGGCCATTTGGTATCGAAAGCCAGCTACGGCGACTTTCAGCTTCGCGTCGAGTTCTGGGCCGACGAGGTCGTCAACAGCGGCGTCTTCATTCGCGCTACAGACCCCGAGAAGGTCGGCACCAAAACCGCCTACGAAGTAAACATCTGGGACCAGCGGCCCGTGCAGGAATACGGCACCGGCGCGCTTGTCGATCTCGGCAAGGTCAACCCGATGCCGAAAGCGGGCGGCAAATGGAACGTGTTCGAGATCACGGCCAAGGGATCTTCCTTTACCGTGGTGTTCAACGGGCAAAAGACCGTCGACAACGCACAGGATTCCAAGTTCGCCAATGGCCGCATCTCATTGCAGAAAGGCTTTGGCCTCAAGGACGACAAAGGCGTCGCCAGCGACAAAGGCGTAATCAAATTCCGCAAGGTGGAGATCAAGGCGCTGTAAGAGCGGCGCGCGGAACGCGGACGTGAATGGCCGGGATGCTGGGAGACCGGCGTCTCGGCCGACGGACTGAGATCGTAGATGACCGTAGCAGTGGCGGATTAGCGAAGCGTAATCCGCCATTCAGCTTTATCAACACGGCGGGTTACGCCTTCGGCTAACCCGCCGCTACGGAATACGGACCGCAGAGTAAATTGGGGTCGGTCCAACTTGTGAGTTTTGGCACAACGTATAGAATTTGCTCATGGGCAGCGAGTCGCTGCTAACCGCCGAGTCCACTGGGGGCGCAATCCCGTGAAGTCGCGAACTAGCAGAGTC
>JANMSZ010000080.1:0-1828 GCA_031389925.1 Hyphomicrobiales bacterium
TTCGCCGGCGAGCACAATGGCGAAGTGACCTACGACGTGGCGCTGGAATCGGCCGGCGAACTCACGTTCGCGGCGGCTTGATCATGGCCAACAAATATCGCGGCGAGATTCATGCCGAGCTCGGCGGTAAAATCAGGACGCTCGTGCTGACTCTTGGCGCGTTGGCGGAGCTGGAAGATGCGTTCGGCGCTGAGGATCTCGGCGCGCTCACCGAGCGCTTCGCCTCGGGGCGGCTGAAGGCGCGGGACCTCACGCGCATTATCGCCGCCGGTCTGCGGGGTGCGGGCGAGGCGGTAAGCGACGATGAAGTCGCCGCGATGGGGGCTGAGTGCGGCGCGCAAGGCTATGTGCGCGTGGCTGCCGCGTTGATCGCCGCGACCTTCGGTGAAGCAGACGAGACGTGATGCAGCCATTTCCCTGGAAACAGGCGATCGGCTTCGGGCTCGGCGTGCTGCGGCTGTCGCCGGAGCAGTTCTGGCGCATGACGCCGCGCGAACTGGCTTACGCCATCGAAGCCGTGACCGGGCGCACCGCGCCGCTCGACCGCAGCGGCCTAGCCGCATTGATGAAGAGATATCCCGATGAACGATGATGTGGACTACTCCTTTGCGCCACGCCAGTCGGACGAAGACGATTTTCCCGGCAAGATGGAAAAACGGCGCAAGAGCATCGACATCCTTGGCGTTAGCGCGACGCAGTTCGCCGCGGCCATGACCAAGGCTTTCACCCAGGCGACGGCCGGGGGCAAGCAGTTCGACGACGTGCTCAAGAACATGGCGTTGAAGTTGTCGAGCATGGCGGTGACCAACGCGTTCAAGCCGCTGGCCAAGAGTTTCAGCAAAGGCCTGAGCAGCATCTTCAAGGATATTTTTAACGGTGGCGGCACGGGCAGCGGTGAGGTTTCGACCGGTGGTGACGGCACGCCGACGTTTTTCGCCAAAGGCGGCATCAAACCGTTCGCATCCGGCGGCGTCATTGGCGCGCCGACTTATTTCCCGATGTCCGGCGGCCTCGGCCTTGCCGGCGAGGCCGGACCCGAGGCGATCGTGCCGCTGTCGCGCGGGCCGGGCGGACGGCTGGGCGTGGCGATGGCCGGTGGCGCGCCTGCCAATATCACGGTGCAGATCATGACGCCGGACGCTGCGAGCTTCCGCCGTTCGGAATCCTATCTCACCGGCCAGATCGCCCGCGCCGTCATGCGCGGCCAACGCAGTCTTTAGCTCATGACCGCATTCCATGAAGTTCTGTTCCCGCTCGACATCGCGCTGAAAAGCACCGGCGGGCCGCAGCGGCGCACCGACGTGGTCGCGCTCGGCTCGGGCGCGGAGGAGCGCAACGCGCGCTGGGCGCATTCGCGGCGCAAGTACGACGCCGGCTATGGCGTGAAGACGTTCGAGGCGCTGTCGCAGGTCGTTGAGTTCTTCGAGGAACGCCGCGGCCGCTTGTACGGCTTTCGCTGGCGCGACTGGCTCGATCATTCTTCCGCAGCGCCGGGCGTCGCTGTCGCTGCGACCGACCAGGCGATCGGCACCGGCAACGGCGCGACCGCGACCTTCGCGCTGTGCAAAACCTACGGCTCGATCTATTCACCCTATCAGCGCCCGATCGGCAAGCCGGTGCCGGGCAGCGTCCGCATTGCGGTGGCCAATGTCGAAGCGGTGGAGGGGACGGCATTCTCCGTCGATCCGACCTCCGGCCTGGTGACGTTTCATGCCGGGCATATCCCGGCAGTCGGCGCTACGGTGACCGCCGGATTTCTGTTCGACGTGCCCGTGCGCTTCGATACCGACTATCTCGAAGTCGATATGTCCGCCTTCGCCGCCGGCGC
>JANMSZ010000091.1:0-18229 GCA_031389925.1 Hyphomicrobiales bacterium
GGCCCGACTATTCGACGGCGCACGGGCCTTGCGTCGAGGGCGACCGCATCATCGTCGGCCTCATGCGCATGAAAGCCGGCACCGGCGCGGTGCTGCATTCGCATCCCAACGAGCAATGGATCTACATTCTGGAAGGCACCTTCCAGGCCACGATCGGCGGCAAGAAGGTCGACGCCCCAGCCGGCTCGGTCGTTTACATCCCCGCCAATACACTGCATGACGGCCGCGCGACGCCTGAGGCCGATGTCGTGTTCTTCACCTGCAAAGACGCCTCATACGGCTTGCAAGGAATCAAAGCCGCCTGATTAACCGCGGAACGGAGCCACAGAGTTCTGCCGTAAAACATTTCCCTGGGAGGAAAACAATGAAACGCCTGAGCCTGAACCTGCTGTCCGCCGCCTGCATCGTGACCGGCCTTGTCGCCGGCCTCGCCACCGCTTCGGCGCAGGACAAATACCCAAGCCGCCCGATCAAGGTGCTGGTGCCGTACGCGCCCGGCGGCGCGACCGACATCACCGCCCGTATCGTCGGCGATGAATTCCAGAAGATCACCGGCCAAGGCTTCGTGGTGATGAACAAGCCCGGCGCCAACGGCCTTATAGCCATCGACGAATTGGTGAAGTCGGCGCCCGACGGCTACACCGTGATGGTCGGTAACGTGACGACCAATGCCATCGCGCCGATCCTCTACAAGAGCAAGATGCCGGCCGACTACGGCAAGTCGGTCACCGCCGTGACCAACCTGATCGACGTGCCGGCCTTCGTGGTCGCGACAAAGGTCAATTTTCCGGTGAAGACCATCCCCGAACTGGTCGACTACGCCAAGAAGAACCCCGGCAAGCTGAGCTACGGCACGGTCGGCGCAGGCTCCTATCCGCATTACGACATGGCCTATCTCGCCAAGAAAGCCGGCAACCTCAACATGGCCGCGGTGCCGAACAAGAACGGCGCCTCCGGCGTGATTCAGGATCTGCTGCGCGGCGACATCCAGGTCGCCTTCCTCAATGTCGCGAGCACCGCGCCCCATGTGCAGTCCGGCAGTTTCGTTCCGCTCGCGGTCGTCAATAACGGCCGGCTTGCGGATTATCCGAACGTGCCGACCATGAAGGAAGCAGGCTATCCGGACGTCGGCACCATTGCCTGGAACGGCATGTTCGCTCCGGCCGGTACGCCGAAGCCGGTGCTCGACGCGCTGCATGCCGCGGTAACCAAGGCGCTGGCCTCGCCGGAATTAAAGGAAAAGTTCAAGAAGCAGTCGATGGTCATCGCCCCGCACAAGTCGGTCGACGAAGCGCAGAAGTGGCTCGTCGCCCAAATGAAGCACTGGGAGACGATCACCAACGAGGTGAAGATCGAGGTGTCGCAGTAAGTTTCCCTTCCCTCTCCCCGTCCTTACGGGGAGAGGGGAAGAAGGAAGCGCTACTTCGCCTTCTGCAAAGCCTGCCAAATCCGGTCCGGCGTCGCCGGCATGTCGAGCACGGCGCCTTTTGGCAGCGCGTCCATGATCGCATTGAGCAGCGCCGGCGGCGCGGCGGTCGTCCCCGCCTCGCCGGTGCCTTTCACGCCGAGCGGATTGGTCGTGCAGGCGATGGCGTGATGCTCGACCTTCATCGCCGGCATGTCGTGCGCGCGCGGCATCGCGTAGTCCATGAACGAACCCGACACGAGCTGACCACCGGCGTCGTAGACCGTGTTCTCGGTCAATGCCTGGCCGAGCCCCTGCGCGACGCCGCCATGGACCTGCCCTTCGACGATCACGTCGTCGAGCACATTTCCTGAGTCGCCGATCGCTACGTAAGAGACGATGTCGAGCGCACCGGTGTCGGGATCGATCTCGACTTCGGCGATATGGCAGCCATTGGGGAACGACGACGGCACCTTGATGCCGGCCTGGGTGTCGAGGCTTTCCGGGATCGTACCGGAACGTACCAGTTCCGCGGCGCGCTCCGCGACGTCGAACAGCGACACCTCGCGCGCCGAACCCTTCACGCTGAACTTGCCGTCGCGATAGCCGACGTCGGCCTCCGGCGCCTGCAACAGCATGGCGGCAACGCGCTTGCCCTTTTCCAGCACCAATTCGGCGCAGCGCGCGATGGCGCCGCCGGTCATCATCGCCGACCGCGACGCGACCGCGCCGAAGCCCGGCACGTCGCGCGCGGAATCGCCGGACGACAGCGTTACAGATGCCGGATCGATGCCGAGGCGCCTCGCCGCGACCTTCGGAAACACGGTCGGATGGCCCTGCCCGCTGCCGCCGGCGCCGACACTGACCACGACCTTTTGGCCGCCGGGAAAGCTGATGCGCGCAGCCTCTTCGGGAAAGGCGCCGGCGATCTCCAGATAGCAGCCGATGCCGATGCCGCGCAGTTTGCTCTGCTTTTTGGCCGCCTTTTTGCGCGCGGCAAAGTTGGCGTAGTCGGCCACGCTCAGCGCCCGCTCGAACACCGCGGGAAAGTTGCCGCTGTCGTACGTGTTGCCGAAGGCGGTGGTGTAAGGGATTTTCTCAGGCGCGATCAGATTGCGCCGGCGCAATTCGGCCGCGTCGATGCCGGTGACATCGGCGGCGGCGTCGACCAGGCGCTCCATCAGATAGCTCGCTTCGGGGCGCCCGGCGCCGCGATAGGGCCCGGTCGGCAGCGTGTTGGTGAAGATGCAGCGCGAATTCAACTGCGCCACCGGCACGTCGTAGACCGTCGGCAGGCAACCCGAAACGTGCGTGGTCACGCAGAAATGCGCGACGCCGGTGAAGTAAGCGCCCATGTTGCCGATGCAGTCGACCTTCAGCCCGAGGAAGCGGCCGCGCTTGTTAAGCGCGAGTTCGGCGGTCCAGAACGAGTCCCGGCCCTGATTGTCGGTGACGAAGGCTTCCGAGCGGGTCGAGGCCCAATGGATCGGGCGCTTGAGTTCGCGCGCGGCATGCAGCATCGCGACGTATTCCGGATAGCACCAACCCTTCATGCCGAAGGCGCCGCCGAGGTCTTCGGTGACGACGTGCAATTCCTCGGGCTTGATGTTCATGGCACCGGCGACCTGGGCGCGCACACTGGCAAAACCCTGCGTCGCGCAACGCAGCGTGAACTGCTTGGTGCCGCTATCGTAGCTGGCCGACGCGGTGCGCGGCTCAAGCGACGCCACCACTAGGCGCTGATTGATGAGTTCGACTTTCACGACATGCGCGGCGTCCTTGAAGGCGCGGTCGAGCGCCGCCTGTTTCTTACCGTCGGCGTCCCCGGGCGCCGTCCAGTCGAACCCGATATTGCCGGGCGCATCCGGCCAGAGTTGCGGCGCGCCGGGCTTGATGGCGTCGCGCGCGTCGGTGACCGGATCGAGCTCGAGGTAATCGACGACGATCTTCTCTGCCGCGTCCTGCGCCACGGCGGCGCTGGTCGCGATCACCATGGCCACCGGCTCGCCGACATGCATGACGCGGTCGCCCGCCAGGACCGGACGATGCGGCGACACCGGTTTCTGTCCGCCACGGCCGGGGATCGGATGCGGATGCGAAATCGAATGATAATGCGAGGCTTCAAGATCGGCCGCGGTCAGCACCGCGACCACGCCCTTGGCGGATTTCGCCGCCGTCGTATCGACGCGCTCGATCTTGGCGAAGGCGTGCGGCGAGCGCACGAAATAGGCCACCAGCGCGCCCTCGGGCTTCACGTCGTCGCCGTAGCGGCCGTTGCCGCGCAGCAGCGCGTCATCCTCGACGCGGCCGGTCCAGGCGGAGAAATCGGTGGCGCGAGCGAGCTGGTTCATGAAGATTCCTAAAGCTTGCGGTCGGTGATGCCGGCTTTGGCGTAGAGTTCGTTGATGTGCTTCTTCACGTCGTCGTTCGGCTCGACGGTGGACTCGTGCGCCCAGCCGACCTTGGCGCGAGCATATTGCGCCATGATCTCGTCCTGCTGCGAGGTACCGCCGCTGATGCCGTAAGCACCGACCATCTCGGCTCCGCGAAACACCGGCGCGCCGCCGCCGGACGCCGCTATCTTGCCGTTGGTCCGCGCCGCCAGCCCGATCAGCAACTGCGGATTACGCTCTTTGAACCAGTGCTGGATCGTCAGCCCATCCGGAAAGCGCGGGCTCATCGAGCGGAACGCGGCCACCGTATAGGCCTTGGCGATTGCCGTGTCGGGCGTGATGAAGCCGGCTTCATCCATGCGCTCCAGCGCGATCAGGTGGCCCTCCGGCCCGACCACGGCGATCGACACCGGCACGCCCATCTCGTCAGCCTTCTCGATCACCGCCTTGATGAATTCGCGGCACTCGACCGCACGCAGTTTCGACATTCCGGCACACCCCCCCGCTTTTTATGTTTTATTTACGATTTGGTGACCCGACATTAACCGCAAAACAACCCATTGGGGAATAGGTTGGCCATGCCCGGGTACGACCATGACCAACGAAACGCCTGCAAGCGCCGAGCCTGCCACCACGCTCGTGCGCGCCAATCGGCACGACAGCCTGCCGATCGCATTGGCCGGCGCCGCTGTATTCGTGGCGAGCTTCGCCATGTTCCAATACCTCGTGCCTTCCACGCTCCTGATGTCGGGCATTGCCGGCGGTCTGATGGCGATACTCGGGATGGCGCTGGCCGCCGCCATGATCGCGCGCCGCCTTTACGTCCGCAACGCACGCATGACGCTCGCGCTCAACAACATGTCGCAGGGCCTCTGCATGTTCGACAAGAACGAGCGCCTGGTCATCTGCAACAAACGCTACACGGAGCTTTACAAACTCTCTCCCGAAGTCGCAGCGCCGGGCATTACGTTGACCGACATGCTCAAACTCCGCGCCGCCAATGGCACCTTCCTGCCCGATCCGGAAAAGTACCGGCGCGAACTCATCGACGATATGGCGCGGGGAAAGACCACGACCGCCGAGGTGAAATCGCCGGACGGGCGGATCATCTCCGTCATCAACCGCGCGATGCCGTTGGGCGGATGGGTCGGCAGCCACGAGGATATCACCGACCGGCGCGACGCCGAGCGCGAGCGCGCCGCGATGAACCAGCAGCAACAACAGCGCGCCATGATCGATCAGGCCATCGCCGCCTTCCGCCAGCGCGTCGAGGATCATCTGCGCATGGTGACCGAAGGCGCCATGGCGATGCGCAGCACGGCCGCGACGCTGCTCGGCAACTCCGCCCGTACCTCGAAAAGCGCCGAGAGTGCGGTGTCGGCCTCGAATGAAGCTTCGGTGAACGTCGAGACCGCCGCCATCGCCGCCGACCAGCTCAGCGGATCGATCACCGAGATCGGCCGCCAGCTCAATCTGGCCACCGGCGTCGTGCGCGCCGCGGTCGGCGAGACCCAGGGCACCAATCAGCAGATCGACGCGCTGGCGAAAGCCGCGCAGAAGATCGGCGACGTCATCAAGTTGATCCGCACCATCGCCGGCCAAACCAATTTGCTCGCGCTCAACGCCACTATCGAAGCAGCGCGCGCCGGCGAAGCCGGCAAGGGCTTCGCCGTGGTGGCGTCCGAAGTCAAATCGCTGGCGGTGCAGACCGCCAAGGCGACCGAGGATATCGCGACGCTGATCACCTCGGTGCAAGGCGCGACCGGCGGCGCTGTGTCGGCGATCGGCCGCATCGCCGGCCGCATGCAGGAGATCGACGGCTATGCCGCCGCGGTTTCCGGCGCGGTCCAGCAGCAGAGCGCCGCCACCTCCGAGATTTCGCAGAACGTCGCCAGCGCGTCGGAAGGGGCCAAGCTGGTGGTGCAGGTGCTCGACGACGTCGCCGGCGCCGCCACCGAGACGCGGCAGTCCGCGCAAAGCGTGCTCACCGCGTCGCAGGCGGTGGAAGCCGCAGCCGCCGAGTTGCGCCACGAGGTCGAGGATTTCCTTGCCCGCGTCGCGGCGTAACTAGCCGGACGTCTTAGCAACCCAGCCAGCAGCGTCCGTTCAAGAAGCGGTTGCGCCACCAGTGATTTTCGCCCCTTCAAAATTATGCCCTTGCCACCCCGGCACATGATCTTTTCCTGAAAAGCGGTTCACACTGTTCGGCGCCATGGGCTAGTTTGCGAACGCAAGAGCAATGCGGAGCAAGAAATGCGGTTGGGTTACTTCACGATGCCGGTACACCCGTTGGGCCGGAGCTGGACGGAGACGCTGCACGAAGACCGTGAGCAGATCATCCTGTGCGACAAACTCGGCTTCCATGATGCCTTCGTCGGCGAGCATCTGACCGACGGCTGCGAGACCGTCACCAACAGCACCATCTTCCTCGCCAGCCTGATCTCCGACACCAAGACCATCAAGCTCGCCACCGGCACCACCAATCTGTCGCAGATCCATCCGGTGGTCGTCGCCGTCAACGCCGCGATGTTCGATCACCTGTCAAAGGGCCGTTTCATCTTCGGCATCAGTCCCGGCGCACTGACCTCCGACGCCGAGGCGCTCGGCCTGCTCGATGAGGACCGCAACAAGATATTCGCCGACGCCATCGACGTCATCCTGGCTATCTGGGAGCGCGATCCGCCCTACAACATCGATTTTCCGGGTAACCGCTTCAAGGTAACCACCGCGCGAACCGCCACGCTCGATCTCGGCATTGGCATGATGGGCAAGCCGTTCCAGAAGCCGCGGCCGGAAATCGTCGGCACGGTGGTGGCGCCGTTTTCGCCGGGTGTCGTCCTGATGGGCAAACGCGACTTCCATCCGCTGTCGGCGAACTTCCTGCTGGCGAACCATCTCAAGTCGCACTGGACCAACTACGCCAAGGGCAAGGCCGAGGCCGGCGCCAAGGCCGACACCAAGGACTGGCGCGTGGCGCGCACCATCTTCGTCGCCGACGACGACAAGACCGCGCAGCGTTACGGCCGCGACGACGCCAACAGCCCCTATCGTTTCTATTTCGAGCAGATGGGCGCCAAGATGCGGCGCGGCAATCGGATCTACGTATTCAAGAAATACAAAGAACAGCCGGACGACGAGATCACGCACGACTACATCATGGATCACTGCGTGATCCATGGCACCGTCAACAAGGTGGTCGACGAGATTCTCAAAATGCGCGAGGACACCGGCGATTTCGGCGAACTGGTCTATGCCGGCATGGAGTGGGTAGATCCGGCGCTGGGCAGGCGCTCGATGCAGTTGATGGCCGAGCAGGTGATGCCGCGCGTCAACGAGGCGATCGGCAAGACGGCCAGCGCTGCGGCGGAGTAATTAGAACGTCGTGGCGACTAGCTTGCGCACGGCATCCGCGCCTTTCGCCATATCGTCGACCGGAATGCACGCAGCGACGTAGCGATCCGGCCGCAGCAGGAATACGTGGTCGTTGTAGTGCGCGAGCCTCGCCTCGGCAGCGTCTGGCGGCAATTCAATGCAGCGCGATTCGAGTCTGCTCCAAGGTTCGCCGGTCAACTTTGTCATGACCTCACAGGCGCGCGGGCTACGCACAACAAGCGAAAAACCGTCGCCGAGCAGATCGTCCAACAGAACACCGCCGATGCGCGGCTGCGGAAACAGCCGGCCGACGAGCGTATACCGCGCGCCCGCGCCATCCGGTACGAGGAAGCCTTGCGCAAAGCGCGGCGGCGGCTTGAATTTCATCTGCGCGATGTAATCGCGCGCCTTGGGCACCAACGACAACGCGCGGAACATGTTTTCGATGGCCCAGGCGACCAATGCATTCGGCGGCGCCAGCACGCGGCCGATGTTGAGCGCGAACGCGATCATGGCCCAGGCGTGGTCGCGGCGTTCCGGTTCGTAACTCGCCAGCAGCTTCGGCCCTAATTGCCCGCGCGTGACCGTGGCAAGCTTCCAGGCCAGATTGTTGGCATCACGCAGACCGCTGTTCATGCCCTGCCCGGCAAAGGGCGGCGTCAGATGCGCGGCGTCGCCGGCCAGGAACACGCGGCCTTTGGACCATTGCTCCGCCAGCCGGGCGTGGAAGGTATAGACCGTGGTGCGCACGATCCGGCTCTGCGGCGCCGCCTCGTGCGTGCGCATGAGATGCGCGATCATGTCCGGCGCCAGCA
Organism: Hyphomicrobiales bacterium; assembly: GCA_031389925.1. Taxonomy (GTDB): domain Bacteria; phylum Pseudomonadota; class Alphaproteobacteria; order Rhizobiales; family Xanthobacteraceae; genus Pseudolabrys. The sequence goes on from JANMSZ010000091.1 coordinate 7,986, forward strand.
TCTCTTCGTCGGTCTCGTGATCGTGCAGCATGAATTCGTAGCGGCGGGTATTGTCAGGCCCCGGCAAGGCGATGCATGGCCGCTTCGGGTTGGAATATACTTTGGTATGCGGCGAGGCGCTCGGCGAATTTTCCAGATCGACGATCAGCCAGCGCTCGCGAAAGGTCGAGCCGCTCATGCCGATGCCGAGCGTCTTGCGCACCGGGCTCGATGCGCCGTCGCAGGCGATGAGATAATCGCAGGTCAGCTCGTGCTCGCCCTCAGCTTCACGTACCCGCAGGCCGACTTTATGCGGCGTTTGCGCAAACGACATCAACTCGTGTTCGAACAGTGCCGTGACGTGCGGAAACCGCGCCAGCGCCTCGCGCAATTGACGTTCCAAAATCGGCTGACGGAATGCATTGCGGCGCGGGAAGCCGAACGGCTCTTCCGTGGGCTGCACCTTGGCGAAGCAACGCCCGGCCGCCGAGTAATAATGCGAGCCATAGCCGGCCACCGTCTGCGACAACACCTCGGAGGCGAGGCCTGCGGCCTGCATGGTGCGTAGCGATTCATCGTCGATCGACACCGCGCGCGGCTCATGCACGGTGGCGGCGTTGCGCTCGAGCACAAGGCATTCGACGCCATAGACGCCGAGCAGATTGGCCAGCGTCAGCCCGGTCGGGCCGCCGCCGACGATAGCGACCGGATAGTGGATATTAGCCACCGTGCGTCATGCGCCAGACGATGCCGGCGAGCGCACCGATCCACAGCACACCGCAGGAGCCCATCTGCACGAAGAAGCCCAGTTCGCGCCTTTCCGCCGCTTCGGCGTAGCCGCGCATATAGAGCGCCCGCCCGACGATCCAGACCAGTCCCAGCACCGCCGCACCCCAGTCGCTGATGTAAGATGCGAACAGCCAGAGCGCCGGTAGGAAGATCGGCATCCATTCCAGCATGTTCTGCTGCGTGCGAAACACCCGCTCGAAATCGGTATGCCCGGTGGTTGCCGGCACCACCACGCCGTATTTCTGCCGTGCATTGGCGACCGCCAACCCGGTCCAGAAGTAAAGCGCCAAAGCGAGCAAGGTCACGAGCGCGGTGTAATTCGGCATGGTCTATAACCTTTGCGTGCGTGCGTTACACCGACAGCGGATCGGTGCCGAGCTCGCGGTATAGCCCATGCTTGGCGCCTTGGGTGAACGATGTGTCCTTGTCGAGTTCGACCGACACCGAGCGCACGCGCTGCGCCTGCGGCTCGGTCGCCGGCACCGGACCGCCCTCCGCCGCCGCCTTGGCGGCACGCAGCATGATCTTGCGCGTCATGACGATGCCGCCATCGGTCGCGCACAAATGCTCCTTGGTGCGATCCTGGATCGCGCCCATGCTTTCCTGAATCGAGGCGTCCTGCATGGCGATGCCGTCGACGCCGGTCGAGGAGTGGCCGTAGCGCTGCGCTTCGCGGTCCATCAGATAATTGTTGGACTTGTTGGCCAGCGGAATGAAGGTGCCGGGCACGTATTTGACGTGAATGCCCTCGCCGTCCTGCATCGCGGACACTTCCGATTTCGAGAGCGCGCGCTTGGGGTGGTAGTTGATGCTCCAGGCCCAGCAGGTCTCGTCGTCGATCGGCACCCACGCGTGGGCTCCTAGAGGATGTCCCGCGCGCGGCGGGATGATCGAATACCACGGCATGATCCAGGGCGTGATGCGCCAGTAATATTTGCCGCCGTCGGCATTGCGCCGCGCGCCGATCAACAAGCCGCCGTCAAATTCCTCGACCGCGAAAATCGGCATCCGGTCTTTCTCGTTGTACTCGTTGCCCTTCGAGCCCTTGAACAGCGGGTCCTTGTTGAGTTCGCTGCCGTGCAGCCACGACACGTGGCTCGAGTCGATGCCGCCTTCCATCGCCTGCAGGTAATTGCATTCCTGCAGCCGCTTGGTGACGAAGCGCTGCTCGGGAGCGACGTCGGTCCATTCCAGCGCCGGCGGCGGCGGCTGCAGTTCCGGCGGCCCCATATAGGCCCAGACGATGCCGGCCTTCTCGATGCAGGGATAAGATTTCAGTTTGATGTTCTTGGCGAAGTTTCCTTCCGGCTCCGATGGCACGTCAATGCATTGCCCGGTCACATCGTATTTCCAGCCGTGATAGGGGCAGCGCAACCCGCATTCCTCGTTCTGGCCGAACCACAGCGACACGCCGCGATGCGCGCAAAATTCATCCACCAAACCGATCTGCCCTTTGCTGTCGCGGAAGCAGACCAGCGGCTCGCCCATCAGCTTGACGCGCACCGGCGGACAGTCCGGCTCGGGGATTTCGCTCGAGAGCAAAAACGGCGCCCAATAGCGGCGCAGCAATTTTCCCATCAGCGTGCCGGGACCGATACGGCTGAGTTGGTCGTTCTGTTCACGCGACATCATGGCGGACGTTTCCCTGAAGGTTTGTTATTATCGGATCATTATAGACGCTCGCCCCTGCCGGGAAAGTCATATGAGCATCTCAAATTCTTTGCCAAAAATCGCAATCGCCACCGGGGACCCTGCCGGGATTGGGCCCGAAATCGCGCTGAAAGCGGCGCTCGATCCGCGGGTGCTCGCGCTGTGCCGGCCGCTGCTGGTCGGCGATCCCGCGGTTGTGCAGATTCATGCGCGCAGCGCCGGACTGCAACCAGAACTTCGCGTCATCGCCAAGCCCGCCGACACCATTTGGTCGAACGGCGCCGTCAATCTGCTCGACGCGAGCGATGGCGCCAGCACGCCATTGAAACTCGGTACTGTGGACGCCGCTTACGGCCGCGCTTCGCTCGCCAGCGCCCGCACGGCGATCAAGGCCGCGCTCAAAGGCGATGTCGACGCCGTGGTGGCAGCGCCGCAGACCGAGCGCTCGATCGCCGCCGCCGGCATCACCTTCGACGGCTATCCGTCGTTCGTCGCGCGCGAAACCAACACGCCGGTCAACGACGTCTATCTGATGATCTGCTTCGACGACTCCCGCATCGTGCATGCCACGCTGCATGTCAGCGTGCGCGAGGCCGTCGGCCTGATCACGCAGGAGCATGTCGAGCGCGTCATTCGTGTCACCGACGCCTCGCTCAGGAAATTGGGCATCGCGCGGCCGAAGATTTTCGTCAGCGGGCTCAATCCGCATGCCGGCGAAGAAGGCATGTTTGGCTCGGAAGAAATCGACATTATCATTCCGGCGATCGCCGCAGTAGCCAAGAGCGGCATCGAGGCCTCCGGCCCGTTCGGCGCCGACACCATGTTCCGCAAGAAAGGCTGCGACGCCTATATCGTGATGCTGCACGATCAGGGCCACATCGCCGCAAAGCTTCAGGCCTTTAATCGCACCGCCGGGCTGTCGATCGGCTCGCCGATTTTGTTTTCATCGGTCGCCCACGGCAGCGCGCACGACATCGCCGGCAAGGGCCAGGGCGACCCCGGTGCGATGATCGAAGCGATCACGCGGTTGGCAAAAATCAAGGCAGCGGCGTAGCGGCTGCTCTCTTTGCGTTAACGCACCGGCGGCAGCGGCTGGGACGAAATCGCGGCGCCGGCACGCGGCGGCGGCGCCATCGGGTTCGCCGGTTCCTGCGACGGCGGCGCAGCGCCGGACGCAACGGTGGCCGGCGTCCGGCCCTGCAACACGACGACGCGAGTTCCAACCTGCACGCGGCTGAACAGATCCTCGACGTCCTCGTTGAGCATGCCGACGCACCCCGACGACACATACTTGCCGATGGTCGACGGCTGGTTGGTGCCGTGAATGCGGTACAGCGTCTTGCCGAGATACATCGCGCGGGCGCCAAGCGGATTGCCGTTACCGCCTGCCATGAAGCGCGGCAGATAAGGCTGACGCTCGATCATTTCCGACGGCGGATGCCAGTCCGGCCATTCCGTCATCTTGCTGATGCGTTCGGTGCCGGTCCAGGTGAACCCGTCGCGGCCGACGCGGACCCCGTAACGCATCGCCTTGCCGTTGCCGAGCACGAGAAACAGGTAGGTGTTTGCGGTATCGACGATGATGGTGCCGGCCGGTTCCTTGGTCGTGTAATCGACCAGTTGCTTCTTCAAATTCTCAGGCAACGCTGTCGGCGCACCGACCTCCGGCTGATCTTCCGGCGGCAGCGCGGAGGCGGCGGACTGCGGGATCGGCGCCGGCGAGACGCCGGGACCCCTGCTGTTGTTGATCGAGCCCGGCGGACGCATCACCGGGTCGGCATTGCCGGCGCCGGGCGGGCCATTGGGCGCGGGCTGGGCGTCGAGTTGATGCCCGGACTGAGGGGAATCCGGATACGGCAGAATGTTGCTAGGGGCGCCGGGCTGGACTTGCTGCGGGTTCTGGCTGAACTGCGCGCGACGCGGCGGGCGCACGAGCGGTACGTCGTCATCGTCTTCGTCGGTGATGTAGCCGGGGGCCGGCAGCCGGCCGTCCTGATAGGCGCCCCGCGGCGGGGCGGCCCGGTAATAGGGCTCAGGCGCTACTCGGTAATCCGGCGCGGCGCGATAATATTGCGCGCCTGCGGAGGCCAACGGAACAGCCGCGATGGCCGAACTGGCCAGCAGGAGGAAGCCGAGACGTCGGAACATTAGTTTTTCACCTGTCACCGGGGGACGGCCGAAAAAGCCACCAAACCTGTCTTGGATTGCCCCGGGATGAAGGCACATTCAAGACAAGATTGGGGCTATCTCCGTAACGTGATTCCGCCGTGACGCGTAAGCCACACGTTGTTAGGCCTGCGGGTCAGGCCTTCTTGGCCTCGGCCGCCAGCACCTGCTTAGCGACGCGGTGGCAGTCGACCGCGGCCGGGAAGCCGCAATAAATAGCGACTTGGCGCAGAATGGCGGCCAATTCCGTGGGGGTCAGCCCATTGCGCAGCGCACCCTTAAAATGCGCCTCGAATTCATGCATCCGGCCCAGGCAGGCGATCATGCCGAGGTTCAGCAGGCTGCGATCACGCGGCTTAAGCGCCTCGTCGGACCAGACCGCGCCCCAGGCGAATTCGTTGAGCATGTCCTGGAACTGGCGGTTGAAATCGTCGGTATTGGCAATGGCGCGGTCTACATATTCGTCGCCCAGCACCTTGCGCCGCATCGCCAGGCCCTTGTCGTAGAGTGCCTTATCCATGGTTTTTGACCTCCCTCGTGACGGATTATCCCGCCGGTTGGGCCTATGTTGACAGGAAATAGCCGATCCCGTCCATTCACCGGCGAACGAGGAAGTCGGGATGGACGTAGCCATTATTGGCGGAGGAATTTGCGGGCTGTCGCTAGCGCTCAATCTGCGCCAGCGCGGCATCGCCGCCCGCATTTATGAGCGCGCATCCGAGATCAAGCCGCTCGGCGTCGGCATCACGCTGCTGCCGCATGCGATGCGCGAGTTCACCGCGCTCGGTATTGGTGATGAATTGCTCGCCGCCGGCATCGAGAACCGCGAGAGCGCATTTTTCAACCGCTTCGGCCAGCTCATCTACAAAGAAGCGCGCGGCAAGTTCGCCGGCTATCAGTATCCGGAAGTCGGCATTCACCGCGGCAAGCTGCACCTGATCTTGTACGAGGCGGCCAAGGCCAAGCTCGGCGGCGACGCCATCTTGCTCGATCATGATTGCATCGGCGCGGAACAGGACGACACCGGCGTCACGGTCCGCTTCGGCAACCGCGACAGCGTGCGCGCCGACGTGGCGATTGCCTGCGACGGCATCAATTCGGCGCTGCGCAAGCAGTTCTACCCGGCCGACAAACTGGCCTTCGCCGGCATCAATACCTGGCGCGGCGTGACCCGGCGCAAACCGATTTTGGACGGCCGCACTTACATGCGGGTCGGCTCGATCCTCACGGGCAAGATGGTGATCTATCCCATCGTCGACGATATCGATGGCGACGGCCGCCAGCTCATCAATTGGATGGCCGAGATCAAGGGGGATTCACCCGCCCAGAACGATTGGAACCAACCCGGTAATCTCGCGGACTTCCTGTCGATCTATGAGACGTGGCGTTTCGATTGGCTCGACGTCGCCCAATTGATCCAAGACGCCGATCAAATTCTGGAATATCCGATGGTCGACAAGGACCCGATCGACACCTGGACGTTCGGCCGGATTACTTTGGCGGGCGACGCCGCTCACCCGATGTATCCGCGCGGGTCGAATGGTGCCGCACAGGCCGCCATCGACGCTCGCACGCTGGCTGATCTTCTGGGCAAGCACGCCGACCCGCGCGACGCGCTCAAGGCCTACGAGGCCGCGCGCGCCGGGCCTGCGGCCAAGGTCGTGCGCACCAACCGCGAATTTCCGCCGGATTTCATCAATATCAAGGTCGAGGAGCTGGTCGGCGACAAGCCCTTCGACGACCTCAGTAAATACATCAGCCAGGATGAACTGCGGGGTCTGTCGGAAAACTACAAACGTATCGCCGGTTTCGCCCTCACGGACGTCTCCGCCCGAAACGGTTAAGTGAAATTTACCATAGCTAATACAATGGGTTGGGCTGGTATCCGGCGCATGCCCGCCGCTTTCCAGCACAGGATATCGTCCCCTCACGCGTTAATCGGATAGGCCAGGACTACAATGGACAGGCTTTCCGGATGTCGGCACCTACAACTCTATGGATGACAGCGACAAAGCCAGTGATTTGGCCAATGATTTGGCGCTCATGGCCAAGGTCGCGCGCGGCGACGAGGTGGCTTTTCGCCAGCTCTCCCGCCGCCATCTGCCGGCCATGCTCGGGCTTGCCCGCCGCATCCTCGGCAATGCCGCCGACGCCGAAGACGTCGCGCAGGAAGCCATGCTCCGCGTCTGGACCCATGCGCCGCGCTGGCAGCCGCTGGCGGCGTTCCGCACCTGGCTCACGCGCATCGTGGTCAATCTCTGTCTCGACCGGAAACGGCGTGCCCAGTGGGTCGATCTCGAAGCGGCCGGCGAAATCGTCGACCCGACGCCGGGCGCAACCGACGTTGCCGAGCAAAGCGAGCGTGAACGTGCGCTCAGCGCCGCGATCGACACTTTGCCGGCCCGGCAGCGCACCGCAATCGTGCTCACGTACACCGAGGGCATGACCAATGCGCAAGTGGCGGAAGTTCTCGATACCTCCGTTTCGGCCGTCGAGACCCTACTGATACGCGGCAAACAAAATTTGCGCGCAAAATTGAGCGAACTGATCGAGGGGGAAGACCCATGACCCAAAAGAAAACGCAGAACAAAATGAACGACCAGGATTTCGAAAATCTTCTCGCGACTTCGCTGAAGCGAAGCGCCGACGCGCCGACGCCCGATAGCGCCGCGGTCAACCGCGTGCTGGCGCGGCTGAGCGGCCCGCTGCCGCGGCAGAAACTCGCCCTGTGGCGCCTGCCCGCCGTGCTGCTCGATTGGGAATTCGCGCCAGCCTGGCCGCGCGTCGCGGCGCTGGCAACCTGCGCCGCGCTCGGCTTCCTCATCGGCCTGATCGGTTTCGACCGCCAGGTCGATAGTGCTGACGCGGCGCTCAGCTATGTCAGCCGCGCCGACCTTGGCGGCATCGTGTTCGGAGCCGAACCGTCACGTGGAGCAAAACAATGAGCGTCGCCCACTTCATGCCGTCGATGACGGTGCGCGGTTCATCGCGCTGGCTGCTGCTCGGCTCGCTGGCGCTCAATCTGTTCTTTATCGGCATCGCTATCGCCATGGCGGTCCGGCCGCCGCCGCCGCCGTCATGGGACCGCAACGTGTTCGTGCGCGTCGAGCGCCTGACGGCCAGTCTGCCAGCGGCAGACGGCGACCTGTTGCGCGGCCAGATCACGAACAATCGCGCGCCGATCGAGGACACGCAGAACAAATACCGCGCCGCCCAGGACACGATCCGCGCCACCTTGCGGCAGGAACCGTTCGACGCCGCTGCCTTGCAGGCGGCCATGGCGCAAACCCGCGCCGCGCGGCAGAATTTCGATCAAGCGATCCAGGGGGTCTTCGCAGCCTCGGCGGCGCAAATGTCGCCGGCCGGCCGCCACGCCTTGGCCGATTGGCCGCCGCGGCGAAATACTGCGGGTAGCCCGCAATAGTTCAAGGCTAGAGCCGCTTTCTAGGCTAGTTTGCCGCTCCTCCAGTTGTGTCAGTCGGTTTTTTGAAAGTGTTCGTTATGCGTGGCGATGGGTTGGGGCGGCTGAGAACGAGCGTCGGAACTCCTGCGGGCCTACGCCCGTTGCGAACCGTGCTGCTGGGATTGGGCCTGATGCTGCCGCTTAGCCTGTCTCTTGGCGGATGCCTGCTGACCGACAAACCCGAACCCGGGCTCGCGATTCCGCAAGCCTATGACCGCGCCTCGAAGAATCCGGCTGTCGCCGAAGCGGCGCTGCCGCCGCTCGACTGGTGGCGTGGTTTCCGCTCGCGTGAACTGACCGAGATCGTCGAAGAAGCCCGCGAAGCCAATCTCGATATCGCCGCCGCCGTCGCCCGCATCGTGCAGGCCGACGCACAGGCGCGCATCGCAGGTTCGGCCTTGCTGCCGGTCGTCGACCTTAACGGCGGCGCCACGCGCTCCCACGTCGCGGAGACCAACAGCAAGTCGGTATCGGCGACGTTGAGCGCCAGCTACGAGATCGACTTCTGGGGCAAGAACCGTTCGGCACTGCGCGCGGCGGAACAAACCGCGGTCGCCAGCCGCTTTGACCGCGAAGTGGTCGGGCTCACGACGGTGGTCGCCGCCGCCAACGCCTATTTCCAAGTGCTCGCCGCACAGGATCGCCTGCAGGTCGCGCGCGAAAATATCGCCAGCGCCAGCCGCGTGCTCAATCTCATTCAGCAGCGGCTCAATGCCGGCACGGCGTCGGCGCTCGACACCGCGCAGCAGGAGAGCCTGCTCGCCACCCAGCGCGCCGCAGTCCCGCAATTGCAGCAGACGCTGACGCAAAACCGCAACGCACTTGCACTGCTGATCGCGCGCTCGCCGGAAAGCGTCCGCATCCGCGGCGGTTCGCTGCGCGGCATCACCTATCCGCGCGTCACGCCGGGGCTGCCGTCCGAACTACTCGCCCAGCGTCCCGACATCCGCGAGGCTGAGGCGCAGCTCGCCGCCGCCAATGCCAATGTCGAGAACGCGCGTGCGCAAATGCTGCCGAGCATCGCGATCACCGGCGAAGGCGGTTATCAGAGCGCGGTGCTCAAGACGTTGCTGCGGCCGGAATCGGCCCTTTACAATGTGAGCGCCAGCCTGACCCAGCCGATCTTCGACGGTCTCCGCCTGCAGGGAAATCTCGATCTGCAAAAAGGCCGCCAGGACGAATTGCTGCAGAACTACCGCAAGTCGGTGATCTCCGGCTTCGTCGACGTCGAGAACGCGCTCGACGGTATTCGCCAAACGACGTTGCGCGAACGGCTGCAGCGCGACGTCGTCGTTGCTTCGCAACGCGCCTTCGATCTGTCCGAGCAGCGGTTGAACCAGGGCACTATCGATCAGGTCACCCTGCAGCAAACCCAGCAAACGCTTTTTCAGGCGCAGGATGTGTTGGCGCAGGCGCGGCTTGCGCACGTGCAGGCGATCGTCAGTCTTTATCAGGCGCTCGGCGGCGGCTGGTTGCCAAAGCCCGTGGAGGCCACGAATGCACGGTGAATTGCCGAAGCAGCTCTGGGCCAACACCACGGCCCGCAGCAAAGGCCGCGTCTTCATCATCGGGCTGATCGTGATCGCGCTCTTGGCGGCGCTGGTCTACTACTTCACCGGTGCGACTGAGCAGCAGCGCACCCGCGGGCGCTTCGGCGGCGACGCCGGCCCGGTGCCTGTGCTGGTGGCCGCCGCAGCAAAAGCCGACGTGCCGGTCTATCTGGACGGCGTCGGCACCACCAAGGCGCTCAATACGGTGACCGTGCGCTCGCAAGTCGACGGCAAGCTGATCGAGGTCGACTTCAAGGAAGGCCAGGAGGTCAAGCGCGGCGACGTGCTGGCACGCATCGATCCGACCACGTTCAAAGCGGCGCTCGACCAGGCCGTCGCCAAGAAGGCGCAGGATCAGGCGCTGCTCGCCAACGCCAGGAACGATCTGGCGCGCTACGAGCAACTGGCCGCCACCAACGCCATCAATCGTCAGCAGGCCGACACCCAGAAATCGCTGGTTGCGCAATACACCGCGCAAGTGGACGCCGATCAGGGCGCGATCGAGAACGCACAGGCGATGCTGGCCTACACCACGATCCGCGCGCCGATCGACGGCCGCACCGGCATCCGCCAGGTCGATGAAGGCAATATCATTCGTGCTTCCGACACGACCGGCATCGTGGTCATCACCCAACTCAAACCGATCT
>JANMSZ010000101.1:0-1593 GCA_031389925.1 Hyphomicrobiales bacterium
GTCGTCATGGGTGTCGATGCACGCCTGCACGCAATCGCCGCAACGGGTGCAGCGATTCAGATCGATGAGCATCAGCTTTTGCCCCTGGAGCAGCCCCAATTCCTCGGCGCGGCTGGAGTTGGAGAGCAACTGAATCGGCGCGGCGGCCACCTGTTGATCGCTCGTCGTGCGTTTGGCAATCAGCCGCTGGACTTCGGCCCGGACAGCGGGGGACATATCCACGAGATCGCGAAATAAATCGGCGGGGACGCGGACAAGCTCGATATCGGTCGCCTCGATGTTGGCATCGCTATGGGCGTAAGCCACGCAAGTCGCGGTGCGGGGTCGGTTTTGGGCGAGGCCGATTTCGCCGAGCGCATCGCCACGGCCCAGGTAGCGGAGCACGCGTTGCACGCCGGCGGGCTCGGGAGGCGCGACGATTTCCGGCAGCAGGAGATGGTACAGCAGCCGCGTTCCTCGGCGGTTTTGAAGCTGCGTCCAGTTTTTCACCTTCGCATCGAATTTGGCACCATCGCGTTGGAACCGTTCGTCGGCCAGTAGGGGTGCGACTTCTTTGGCCGCGGCCAACGTGCCAGCTTTCGCGAGTTCGTTGCACTCGGCGACAAACTGCTGCCGCAGACCGGCTGGCGGCTCGCCGGCGCAATTTGTGAGCGATTCTTGCAAACCGGCGGAAAGTTTGGCCCGCCAGGCGGTGAGCGGGTTTTCCGGCTCAGCGGCGAGAATTTTTTGCACCAGGGTGGGCCAATTGCCGATGGCTTCCACGGTGAGCCGCCAGGGGAATGATTGCAGCACCTGCACCATGCCCGAGCGCACCACATACACGGCCGTTGGCGGATCACCCTCATCCCACAACACCGTTCCGGGGGCAAACTCCACGAGCTCGACGCGGCTGACTACCTGGCGGAATTGCTCCGGCGTGAGCAACGCGAACAGCGAGAGGCTTCGCAAGTGGCCTTCTAGCACGCGGTCGCGATATTTTTGCTCCGACTGCTGTTTGTATTGCGGATCTTTCCGCATCTGGTCGAGCACGTTTCGCAGAATCTCGAGCGCGTAACATTCTTCGTCGGCCACCACCGTCGCGGAGCGAGGTTGCCGCGTGAGGCAGCTCATTTCGCCGAAGACTTCGCCGGCATAGATGGCGGCACGGCGCGTTTCGTAATTGATGTCACTGGGACCGTCGTTGGGAATCAAGTCCGGCTTGCTTGCGGCGGATTGTAATTGTCGCCCGGCACCCGTGAGGCGTTGCCAAAATCCGCGCGAAGCCGGTTGAGTTGACCCCGCGGCCAAAAGTTGGGCGGTGGCGAGGCGTTTTGGTCCGGCAGTTGTTGTCGATGCCGGCCCGCTGCCGAGCGTAGCCAAATCCTCCGCCGTGAGCATGTAAAACGCCGACCAGCCGGCTTGCCCCTGATGGCAAATCACTTCCCCGGCTTGATAACGGCGTAGCACATAGCTGCCGGGAAACTTGGAAAACGAGGGGGCTTTCTTGATCGACGCGAACAGGGAGAGCGCTCCCAATTGCTCAAGCGTCAGCGGCACGTCGTTCGGGCGTGGCGTGAGCTCAGCGGTCGGATTAACAACGGTTTTCGCCACGAG
>JANMSZ010000112.1:0-5315 GCA_031389925.1 Hyphomicrobiales bacterium
CCGGCGCCGGCGGGCTGGATCGAACGGCCGGGCGGCGAGTTCGAGGTTGGTCACGACGGCCGCGGTTTTGCGTTCGACAACGAAGGCCCGCGCCACCCGGTGCGGCTGCAGCCGCATGCCATTGGCCGGCGCCTGGTGACGAATGGCGAGTACCAGGCCTTTGTCGACGACGGCGGCTACCGGCGGCCCGCGTTGTGGTTGTCCGACGGCTGGGCCGCGGTGCAGAACGAGGGCTGGCAGGCGCCGGGCTATTGGCGGGAGAGAGACGGTGCGTGGAGCGTGATGACATTGGCCGGTCTCAAGCCGGTCGATCCCGCCGCGCCCGTGATGCATGTCAGCTATTACGAAGCCGAAGCCTTCGCGCGTTTCGCCGGAAAACACCTGCCGAGCGAGGCGGAATGGGAGGTCGCGGCCCGCGCGGGCCTTCTCGCCGACGCCTTCGGCGTGGCTTGGCAATGGACCCGCAGTGCTTATCTGCCTTATCCAGGCTACCGCGCGGCCGAAGGGGCGCTCGGCGAATACAACGGCAAGTTCATGGTGAGCCAGATGGTGCTGCGCGGCTCGTCGCTCGCGACGCCGGCGCACCACGAACGCGTCAGCTACCGCAATTTCTTTTATCCGCCGGCACGCTGGCAATTCAGCGGCGTCCGCCTCGCCGAATTCGCTTAGTCACAGGAAGACAAGATGGTCGCGCTCGCACGCTCGCACGTCGTTCTCCCGCAAAGCTCCGATACGGAGTTCAAAGCCGACGTGCTCGCCGGCCTGAGCGCGACACCGAAGCGTCTGCAGGCGAAATATTTCTACGACGGCGCCGGCTCCCAGTTGTTCGAGCGTATTACGGACGTGCCGGAATATTACCCGACGCGCACCGAGATGAAGATTTTGCGTGAGCACGCCGCCGCCATTGCCAAGTTGATTCCCACCGGCGCGGCGCTCGTCGAATTCGGTTCCGGCTCGAGCAAGAAGGCGCGCATTCTGTTGGCTGCTGCGCCGCCGCTCGCGGCTTACGTGCCGGTCGATATCTGCGGCGAGATGATCGAGCAGGAAGCCATCGACCTGCGGCCCGATTTTCCGCAACTCAAGGTGCTGCCGGTTGTCGCCGACATTTGTTATCCATTCAATCTGCCGCCGGAAGCCAAAGCCGCGCCCGCCCGCGCCGGATTTTTCCCGGGCTCGACCATCGGCAATTTCGAGCCGCACGAGGCGTCGTCGTTCCTGCGCAACGCCGCGCAAATCCTCGGGCCCGGCGCGACGATGATTATCGGCGCCGATCTGATCAAGCCGGTGGACATTCTCAACGCCGCTTATAACGACAGAGCCGGCGTCACCGCGAAATTCAATCTCAATCTGCTGACCCGCATCAATCGCGAACTGCGCGGCACCTTCAAGCTCGACTGCTTTGAGCATCACGCCTTCTACAATCGCGAGCGTCATCGCGTCGAAATGCACCTCGCCAGCCTGAAGCGGCAGAAGGTGAAAGTGGCCGGCGAGTGCTTCGATTTCCGCGCCGGCGAGACCATCCACACCGAGAACTCCTACAAATACAGCGTCGCGTCGCTGGGCGCGCTGGCCCGCGGCGTCGGCTGGATGGCGGCGGGCGTGTGGACCGATCCGGACAAATATTTCTCGATCCAGGCCTTCACGCTGGCCGGTCCGGCCAAAGTCTGATCCCACCTTTCACAAGCCCGCCGCCTGCGCTAAGTCACGCCGTCCGCGCTGGCGGGCGCGTTCTTTCAACGGCAGGGTCTTCATGAAAATCGTCGGTTTCGAAGCGAACAATAAAGTGCGGCTGGGCGTGGTCGACGGCGACAACGTCATCGATATCCAGGCGGTGGACGCCAGCGTGCCGAGCGATCTCGGCGACTATCTGCGCGCCAACAACGGCGACCTCAAACCGCTGGCAGCGCTCGCTGCCAAGGCGCCGGCCTCGGCGCGCATCCCGCTCGCCGGTCTGAAATTCGCGCTGCCGGTGGCGCGGCCCGGCAAGATCATTTGCCTCGGTCTCAATTATCTCGACCACGTCAAGGAAGGTCCGCAGAAGGACAACATCCCGAAATTCCAGTCGATCTTCTTCCGCATGCTGACGTCGCTGACGCCGCATCTCACGCCGCTGCTGCGGCCGAAGAAGTCGATCCAGTTCGATTACGAAGGCGAGTTGATCGTGATCATCGGCAAGCGCGCCAAGCATCTGACGCTGGAGAACGCGACCGACTGCATCGCCGGCTATTCCGTCGGCAACGAAGGCTCGATCCGCGAGTATCAGCGCCACACCACGCAGTGGGGCATGGGCAAGAACTTCGACAAGACCGGCAGCGTCGGTCCGTGGATCGTTTCCGCCGACGAACTGCCGAAGGGCGGCAAGGGCCTCAAGATCGAGACGCGGCTCAACGGCAACATGATGCAGTCTTCCAACACCGACCTCTTCATGTTCCCGGTGGCGGAGTCGCTGGTCTATCTCACCGAGGGTATCACGCTGGAGCCGGGCGACATTCTGTTCACCGGCACGCCGTCGGGCGTCGGCCATGCGCGCAAGCCCGAGCCGGTCTGGATGAAGCAGGGCGACACCGTCGAAGTCGAAATCCAGGGCATCGGCGTGCTCAAGAACGGCATCGAAGACGAGAAGTAACCCCCCAAAAATGCCCCCGTTGACAACGCGCCGCCCGGGCGCGTCTCCTGAGGTCCAAGAGCGCACCCCCGTGGGGGGAGGTGGGCCGGAGAGCGCGAGGAAATCGTGCTCGGATCAGGGGAGGACGTCATGCAACGCACAGTGATTGCGGCGGCCGTTGCGGCCGCCGTTTTGCTATCGGCACCGGCGGCGCAGGCCGAGTGGCCCAACGACAGGCCGATCCGCCTCATCGTCGGCTTCGGCGCCGGCGGCGGCACCGACATCGTCGCCCGCATCGTCGCGCAGGCTTTGTCGGAGAAACTCAATCAGTCGGTGCTGGTCGAGAACAAGCCGGGCGCGGGCGGTACGATCGCCGGCGATCAGGTCGCGAAAGCGGACAAGGATGGCTACACCGCGACGATGATCAGCGCCGGGCACACGGTGTCCGCGGCGATGGTCAAGGCGGTGCGCTACGACGCGGTCAAGGACTTCACGCCGGTCGCGTTCGTTGCGGATTCCGCCTTCGTCGTGGTCGCGCGCAAGGACTTTCCGGCCAACGATCTCAAAGGACTGATCGCGCTGGCGAAGGCGCAGCCGGGCAAGTTGAACATCGCCAGCGTGGGCCTTGGCTCGACGCAGCATATGGCCGGCGAAGTGATCAGCCAATCGACCGGTATCGACGTGAAGCACATTCCGTTTCGCGGCACGCCGGGGGTGATCGGCGCCTTGCTCGGCAAGGAAGTCGACTATGCGGTTGAAAGCCTGCACTCGGTGCGGGGGCAGGTGGAGGCCGGTGAGTTGAAGCTGCTGGCGGTTTGCGCGCCGCAACGCTGGTCGGCCATTCCCAATGTGCCGACCGTCGCCGAATCCGGCATTCCCGGTTACGCCGTGAGCGGCTGGTACGGCTGGCTCTATCCCGCCGGGACGCCGCAACCGATCGTCGACAAGACTTTCGCCGCGCTCAAGGAGATCGTGGGGCGGCCGGAGATCAAGGCGCAGATGGAGAAGGCGGGCACCACGGCGCGGCTGGCGGGCCCGGCCGAATTTGGCAAACACATCGCCGGCGAAGTTGCGAAATGGCAGGCGGTGCGCGACAAGGCCGGCCTGACGCCGCAGTAGCGCGGCCCACGAAACAGAGGACGAGGAAATGGCCGATCAGTTCAAGGTGCTGGTGATTTGCGGCTCGCTGCGCAAAGGCTCGTACAACGCCGCGGTGGCGCGCGCTTTGCCGGGGCTGGCGCCGCCGGAACTGTCGTTCACCGAGGCGCCGTCCTTTGCCAATTTCCCGATCTACAACGACGACCAGCGGGTGGCGTCCGGCGCGCCGGCCGATGTCGAAGCCTGGGCCGCGGCCATCCGCGCCGCCGACGGCGTCATCATCGTCTCGCCGGAATACAACTGGTCGATCCCCGGCGGCCTGAAGAACGCCATCGACTGGGTGTCGAAGCTCAAGGACGTGCCGTTCAAGGACAAACCTGTGGCGCTACAGTCGGCGTCGGGTGGCCAGATGGGTGGCGGGCGCATGCAGTATCACTTGCGCATGGCGCTGCAGTCGATCGACGCGCAGATGTTCGGCAAGCCGGAGGTGCTCGTCAATTTCGCCGCCAAGAAGATCGACGAAAAGACCGGCACGCTGACCGACGACGCCGTGAAAGACATCATCAAGCAGCAGCTCGCAGCCTTCGCGAAGTTCATCAAGCGGGTGAAGGTGTAATAAGCCCGCTCGTCCCCGCGAAAGCAGGGACGAGCGGTTTGACTAGCTCGCCGGCTGCGCGCGCTTGGGAAACAACTGCGGCCGCAGCTTGGGATGTCCTGCCATCGTCTTCGGCGCGTAGGGTGTCTCGGCGCCCAACTCTTCGGCGGCGTGCCAGGCCCAGCGCGGGTCCCAGATCGCGGCGCGGGCGAGCGCGACCATGTCGGCCTTGCCGGAGGCAACGATGTCTTCCGCCTGCTGATAGCCGGAGATCAGGCCGACGGTCATCGTGGTCAGGCCGCTTTCCTTCTTGACCTTTTCCGAGAACGGCACCTGATAGCCGGGCGCCAACGGAATTTTCTGCTGCGGATGCAGTCCGCCGGTGGTGACGTCCATGTAGTCGCAGCCGCGCGCCTTCAGCGCCTTGGCGAACAGCACCGTTTCCTCCGGCGTCCAGCCGCCATCGACCCAGTCGGTTGCCGAGACGCGGATGCCGAGCGGCTTTGCCTCAGGCCAGGCCTTGCGCACGGCGTCGAAGACTTCGAGCGGGAAGCGCATGCGGTTCTCGGTCGAGCCGCCATATTCGTCAGTGCGCTGGTTGGACAGCGGCGACAGGAACTGATGCAGCAGATAACCATGCGCGCCGTGCAATTCGATTAAGTCCACGCCAATACGGTCGATCCGCTTGGTCGAGGAGACGAATTCCTCGATGAGGCGCTTCATGTCGTCCTTGGTCAGCGCCTTCGGCACAGCCCAGCCGGTGTCGTAAGGAATGGCGGACGGCGCTTCCGGCACCCAGCCGCCTTCGTCGGTCGGCTGCATCGGCTTGCCGCCGAGGCCCGGAGGCACCTGAGGTCCCTTGCGGCCGGCATGCGCCAACTGCACGCCGAGCTTGGCCACGCCGTATTTGCGGCAGAAGTCGAGCACGCGCTTGAGCGCTGTTTCGTTCTCGTCCGACCAGATGCCGGCGCATTTCGGCGAGATGCGGCCCTGCGGATTGACGTTGGTCATTTCGGT
>JANMSZ010000137.1:0-3499 GCA_031389925.1 Hyphomicrobiales bacterium
CCGTCCGCTCCCACTACGGGGAGCTGCCTTGAATGGCTGCACGGGTGGCGGCGAAGGAGGCGAAAGCCTCTGGATCGGGAGGGCGAAGAGTTCTCCACTGCGCACACGGAAGTACGGTCCCGGGGACAAAAAACGCCGCGATGGAGCGCCGAGAGGCGCCGCGCACCCCGGTTGGTGCGCGCCCATAAGGAATGGACCCGCCGCTCGGTGCTCCAACCCCACGGCTTTTTCGAGGGGCAATGAATATGAATACGGCGTACCCGGCGCCGCAAAGAACACGGGCGATTTTGCGCGCCTTTTCCCCTGCCTTGGCGCTCAACAATCTCACGCTCTATAATGCCCGCCAACAACAGTCCCCCAGGAGGAACCCCATGTCCCAGCCGGCCGAGAAGCATGAGGGCATGCCCAAGATGCTGAAGGATTCCGCGTTCACGTGGGAGGATCCGCTCGATCTCGAGGGCGAACTCACCGAAGACGAGCGCATGGTGCGCGACACCGCGCGCGGCTTCTCGCAGGACTACCTGATGCCGCGCATCGTCGAAGCCTATGCGCAGGAAAAATACGATCCCAACATGCTGCCCGAAATGGGCAAGCTCGGGCTGCTCGGCCCGACAATTCCCGAAACCTATGGCGGCGCGGGACTCGGCTACGTCGCCTACGGCCTGATTGCGCGCGAACTCGAGCGCGTCGATTCAGGTTATCGCTCGACAATGTCGGTGCAGTCGTCGCTCGTCATGTATCCGATCTACGCCTATGGCACCGAAGCTCAGCGCCGCAAATATCTGCCCAAGCTCGCCTCGGGCGAGATGGTCGGCTGCTTCGGTCTGACCGAGCCCGACCACGGCTCCGATCCCGGCTCGATGGTGACGCGCGTCGAGAAAATTTCGGAAGGCTACAAGCTCAACGGCGCCAAGACCTGGATTTCCAACGCGCCGGTCGCGGACGTCGCCGTCATCTGGGCCAAGCTCGACGGCGTCATTCGCGGCTTCATCGTCGATCGCGGGGCCAAAGGTTTCTCGACGCCGAAGATCGAAGGCAAGTTGTCATTGCGCGCCTCGGTCACCGGCGAGGTGGTTCTCGAGGATTGCATCATCCCCGAAGAAAATATCTTGCCGAACGTGAAAGGGCTCGCCGGGCCGTTCGGCTGTCTCAACAATGCGCGCTACGGCATTGCCTGGGGCGCGATGGGCGCCGCGGAATTCTGCTGGCACGCCGCGCGCACGTACACGCTGGAACGCAAGCAGTTCAACCGTCCGCTCGCCGCCAATCAACTGGTGCAGAAGAAGCTCGCCGACATGCAGACCGAAATCGCGCTGGGTTTACAAGGCGCACTGCGGCTCGGCCGCATGCTGGAGCAGGGCAAGGCCGCGCCGCCGTCGATCTCGCTGATGAAGCGCAACAACTGCGGCAAGGCATTGGATGTCGCGCGGGTCGCCCGCGACATGCACGGCGGCAACGGCATCAGCCAGGAATACCACGTGATGCGCGTGCTCTCGAATTTGGAAACGGTGAACACCTACGAGGGCACCCACGACATCCACGCGCTGATCCTCGGCCGCGCACAGACGGGCATCCAGGCGTTCTTCTAGTTTGAAAACAAGAAAGTTAAAGCGGCATCGCCTTCACTTGCTCAGCCAACTCCACCAATCTTTTCACCATTCCGCTCGCCGCATCCTGCAGCGGATCGATGACGGTGAAATGATTGGCGCCGGGGATTTCTGCGTAGCGGGTCTGTGCGTTGTTGCGCTTCCAGCCGTCGGCCAGCACGCGGCTCTGCCAGCGGAATTCACTGGATTCGATGCCGCCGACCACGGCGTCGAAAATGCGGCCTTGCGGCACATTCCAGAACAAAGGCGACGCCTCGCGCGCCTGCGCGTCGTCGAGCCGCAAGTCCTGGTTCATCGACACCTGCAACAGCGGCGTCAGGTCGAACGCCCCGGAAATCGAATAGCCGGCCGGTACCAGATCGCCGGGCGCGTCGCTGGCAAGCTTGCTCCAATGCGTCGCCACCATGCAGGCGGCCAAATGCCCGCCGGCGGAATGGCCGAACACGAACACGCGCTGCTTGCGCCTGCGCCACAAAAACAGCACCGCGGCGCGCAACTGATCGATGATGGCGCCGAGCGTCACCTGCGGGCACAGGTCGTAGCCGGCGACGGCGACGTCGATGCCGCGTGCATTGAGGTTCTTCGCCACGTGGCTGTAGCTCGACCAATGGTTGGTGCGCCAATAGCCGCCGTGAATGAACATCGCGATCGGCGCGCCGGCTTGGCCGCTCGGGAACATATCGATGACCTGGCGCTCGCTCGGCCCGTAGCTCAGCCCCAGTTCGGCCTTCGGCGCTTGGGCGCGGAAGGCCGCGGCGTCGATGTCGAGCTGCGCGAGGATAGCCGGATGCTCGGGCACCAGGGCGCGGTTGTTGTATTCGGCTTCGAGGTCGATCGGCATGGCGTTCTCCGGCGCGCAAAAAGCGGCAAAGAATGGCGTACTTTCCGTTCTGCCGAAAGCCCGCTATTTGTGGTGCCATGAAAGTCGACGGAAACCCCACGCGCACCATCTGGGTCGAAAGTGACGGCGCAAATAACGCAGCTTGCGTCGGCATCATCGATCAGACGCTGCTGCCGCATCGCTTTGCGACCGTGCAGCTCAAGACGCTGGACGAGGCGGCGCACGCCATCAAGTCGATGCAGGTGCGCGGCGCGCCCTTGATCGGGGCCGCGGCGGCCTATGGCGTGTGGCTGGCGCTGCTCGCCGACGCTTCCGATGAAAATCTCGAGCGCGCCTGCGCGTCGCTCGCCGCGACGCGGCCGACCGCGATCAATCTGAAATGGGCGCTCGATGAGATGCTGGCGGCGGTTCGCAACCGGCCGCGCGCCGAGCGCGCTCAGGCTGCGCTCAAGCGCGCCAACGAGATTGCCGAGGAGGATATCGCCATCAATCAGGCGATCGGCGGTCACGGCCTCAAGCTGATCGAGGCCATCGCCGCGAAAAAGAACGGCGCACGCGTCAATGTGCTCACGCATTGCAACGCCGGCTGGCTGGCGACGGTCGATTGGGGCACGGCGACCGCGCCGATCTATCTGGCGCACGACAAGGGCGTGAAGGTTCATGTGTTCGCCGACGAGACGCGGCCGCGCAATCAGGGCGCCTCGCTCACCGCCTGGGAGCTCGGCAAGCACGGCGTGCCGCACACCGTCATTCCGGACAACACCGGCGGCCACCTGATGCAGCACGGCCTGGTCGATCTCGTCATCGTCGGCACCGACCGCACCACCGCGCAAGGCGACGTCTGCAACAAGATCGGCACCTATTTGAAAGCGCTCGCCGCGCACGACAACAATGTGCCGTTCTATGTGGCGCTGCCGTCGCCGACCATCGATTTCAATGTCAGCGACGGCGTCGCCGAAATCCCGATCGAGCAGCGCGGCCCGGAAGAAGTCGCGACCATGACCGGCAAGACCAAAGACGGCCGCATCGAAACCGTGCAGGTGGTGCCGGA
>JANMSZ010000143.1:0-13022 GCA_031389925.1 Hyphomicrobiales bacterium
ACCGGCACCAAGCCGGAAGAAATCGATCTGCTGATCTGTGCGACCACGACGCCGGACATGCAGTTTCCGTCCACCGCCAATCTGATCTGCGACATGGTCGGCATTCGCGAAATCGGCAGCTTCGACGTGCAAGCGGCCTGCTCGGGCTTTCTTTATTCGCTGAGCATCGCCTCACAGTTCATCGCCAACGGTACCGTGCGCAAAGTCGTCGTGGTCGGCGCCGACAAAATGTCGTCGATTATCGATTACACCGACCGCGCGACTTGCGTGTTGTTCGGCGACGGCGCCGGCGCAGTGTTGCTCGAACCGAACGATGACGGCTACGGCATCATGGATTCGATCATCAAGTCCGATGGCGCGGGCTGGATCCATCTACATCAAAAGGCCGGCGGCAGCCGCATCCCGGCGAGCGCGGACAGCGTCGCCAGGCGACTGCACTATGTCCATCAGGAAGGTGCGGCGGTCTATAAATATGCCATCGCGCGGATGGCCGAAGTGTCCGGCCAGATCATGGCGCGCAACAATCTGCGCAGCGACATGATCGACTGGCTGGTGCCGCATCAGGCCAACAAGCGCATTATCGAGTCGACGGCCGAACGCATGGGCATGTCGATGGACAAGGTGATGGTCACGATCCATAAATACGGCAACGTCACCAACGCCACCATCCCGCTCTGCCTGTGGGACTACGAACCGCAGCTCAAGGCCGGTAACAAACTTTTGCTTGCCGCCTTCGGCGGCGGCTTCACCTGGTCGGGCGCTTACGTGCAGTGGGCCTATGACGGCGCCAAGGCGCGGGCGAACGGTAAGGGCGGGAACGGCAAAATCACTACCGCATGATTCCGAGAAGCGGGAGCCGATTTTCGGGGATAGAACCTTATTCTATCTTGAGGCCGGCCGTTTTCACCACTTTGGCCCATTTCTCGGCCTCCGCTGCGATAAGCTTGCCAAAGTCCTCCGGAGTGCTGACAAACGGATCGCTCACCAGCTCCGCCATTCGTGCCCGAATTTTCGGAGCATCAAGCACAGCGTTGACTTCTCGATTAAGCCGCATGACGGTTTCACCGGGAGTACCTTTAGGAGCGCCGATGCCAAGCCATCCGCTTACGCTGTAGCCTTGGAGGGTTTCAGCAATCGTCGGAACGTTCGGCAAGATAGGCAAACGTTCCGCAGAGGTAACCCCGATTGCCCGAAAGTTGCCCGACTGGACCAAACTCAATGTCGCTCCAACAGTGTCAATCAAGGCATGCACGTCCCCTGCCATCAATGCCGCGACCGCTGCCTGGGTCCCTCGATAGGGTATATGCTGGATTTCGATCCCCGCGGCCATTCGCAACAGCTCCCCGGCGAGATGGGGAAGATTTCCGGTTCCGTTTGAAGCAAGATTTATTTTTCCTGGGTTGGCCTTTGCATATGCGACGAACTCGGTAGTCGATTTGGCTGAGAACGACGGCGCCACGAGCAGTACAAACGTATCCCGATTGAGACTTGCGACTGGAGTGATGTCGCGCATGACGTTCGTGGGACTGTTCGGATAGAGCGACATGGCCACCGCGTGCGGCGACCCCGCGAGCAGCAGCGTATGACCATCTGCCGGCGCACGGGCTACTGCTTGCAGGGCCAGATTACCGCCAGCGCCCGGCCGATTTTCGATAATCACCGGCTGAAGCAACCGTTGTGAAAGCTGCTCCCCGATCAACCGAGCGATAATGTCAGGCATGGTCCCGGGAGGCGCAAAGACAACTAAAGTTACGACTCGCGTTGGGTAGTCTTGAGCCCAGGACTTAGCCGATATCAACGGGACAGCGGCGGCACTCAAACTCCATTTAATAAACGTTCGACGCGCCAGCGATGATGCGGGCAATGCGGACTTCGTTTTCATTTCCTTTTGCTCCCCACTTTTTACGTTCTGTGCGCACCCTGTTGGACGGGCTTTAGTCCCAATGTTTGTTTCAGATAGTCATCAACCGCATCGATGACCGAACCACATGATCCAAAGCCGAGGTACGCGTCGGGCCGGATGACCACGGCGGCAGCCTGTCCATCGGCTAGGCCAAATTCCGATCGCAACTGGGCGAGGCGGTCGATGACGAAGGGAGGCAGCATCTCCGAAGAGGCAGCCGGCGTTTCATCGACGAGAAGACATTGCACCGCTCCCGACCAGCGCGCCCCCAATTTCGTTGTTGCCTGGATTGCCGCCAGCCGCGTCATTTGTTCTCCGGAAAACAGCAGCACGGTGACCAATCCATTGGCGAGCGTTCGATACAGAGACTCGTCTCGTTCGCCATTCAACGTAATGTCCGGCACACGGTCGCCGGGCTGTATCCCTGCGCTTGGCCACTCCGGGCCCTTCTTTGAGAGCCTGCTGGTTCGATAATTGGCCGCACAGCCGGACACGATGGCCGCAAGCTCACCGTCACGGCTGGGGTCGCCAGCAATGTCGCGCGCGTGGTGCATGAGTGCGTGGGATAGCTCGATGACCTTTATCGCAATGGGGCGTCGTTCCGCCTCGTAGCTATCCAACAACTTGGGCGCTGCCCAGCCATTCGTAACGAGGCTGAGCTTCCACCCCAGATTAAGTCCATCCTGAATCCCAGTGTTCAATCCTTGCGCGCCATAGGGACTATGAATGTGCGCGGCATCTCCAGCGATAAAGACGCGGCCCGATCTATAATGATCCGAAATTCGGCGATGGAGCCGATAAGGCGATGCCCATTCGACACTGACGATACTCGCGTGCAAGTGTGTCCGGGATTGCAACTCGCGATTCATCTCCTGCAGGGTCGGTGGTTCGCCGGACAACTCTTCGGAACGACGATCGATCTGTAGTCGATATTTGTCTCCACCAAGTGGGATGACGACTGCCTGCTTGCCGTCGGCATTACGGTAAACATGGACGCCGTCGGTCGGCAGGCCAGACGTCACGCAACAGTCAACAAGGCCCCAAGCCTCGGGATAGGTGTCACCCTCGAATGGCACGTCCATGAACGCGCGCACTGTGCTTCGGGCGCCGTCACAGCCAATCAGCCAATCCGCTCTGATGTCCTCTTCGTCTCCAGCAGCACCTCGGACGCGCGCGACTACACCACCCGAAACGTCGCGGATATCGAGCAGTTCCGCGCCCCATTCGACTGCAACGCCAGTCCGCTCGATCGCGGTGCGAAATATGCGTTCGCTCTCTGCCTGCGGCACAGCGATGGTCTGATATGGAGAAGGCGCCAGAGTGAAGTTGACGTCGGCGATCTGCTGGCCGCCTTCGTAGAAGTAGAGACCATCCTGCGGAAGGCCCACTTCTTCGAATGAACCGGCCAAGCCATGCAGACTGAGGAGCTCCAACGTGCGCGGGTGGATGCCGATGCCGCGACTGGAGACAATGGGCTCCGGGTTTCGATCAATAATCCGGAACGGCATCTTGCGTCGGGCCAACTCCAAGGCGGTTGCCATGCCGGTTCCGCCAGCTCCGATTATCAGCACCGGAACTGAACATTCGGGCTTGGGACTGCTTGACGGCATTTCCAGACCAGATTTGAAACGGCGCATTTCGCCAATCGAGCGCGCCACCCAAAGATACCCAAAACCGTTAGCATCGCCCATAATCGTATGCAATAAGTATACGATAGAAATATGCTTTGAATTGTAACGACCGCTCGATTGACAAGGCGATCCACGGCCTGCATAGGTCGGGGTCCCCACCTCGCCAAAACCTCTTCATGTCAAAGCGCGCCCCAGCGAAGCAGCCTATCGTCAAGAAGCAGGATAAAGTGCGGAGTAGCGCCCAGCGCGTGTACGAAGCGCTGAAACAAAGCATTCTGGCCGTCCAGTTGCCGCCGGACGCTGACCTCGAAGAACCGGAGTTGGTTCGACGGTTCGGTGTGTCGCGTACCCCCGTTCGGGAGGCTCTGGTGCGGCTCGCGACTGAAGGTCTCGTCCGGCTTCATCCCAACCGCAGCGCCCGGGTAGCCGAACTGACCTTTACGGATTTGCTAGATCATCAGGAGGCGATGGAAGTCTTGCTCCCTGCCGTTTGTCATCTAGCTGCGTTGCGACGATCGGAACAGGAGTTGGAAGTCATCCGTGCATTGCTTGATCAGTGGCGCGCCGCGGTGAAGGGGAGGTCAGTGCAGACGATGGTGAGCATCAATTATGATTTTCATTGCGCGATTGGGCGCGCTTGCCACAACAAGTCCCTAGAACGGGGTTACTTCGCGATCCTTCCGGAGAAACTGCGGATTACGCACTTCGCCCAAAGCAGTATTCACAAAGGTATCGATGAGACGTTTGCGTCGAGCTTTGCAGAAGCCGCGCCGATTTACGAAAAGCTCTACAAAGCCTTATTGGATCAAGACCCGGGGCGTGCCCAGTCCGCAGGGCGCGACCACAACACTCACATCCGCAATCAATTCGCTCGGTTCGTAGCGGCCGGACCTGCTGCAGAGTTCAAAATCTGGAGGCCGTAGCGGTTTTCGCGCCGCTGTTTCGGCAATTTGCCGGGACGAATCGATAGCAAGGTACGTGGAAATGCCCGAAGAGATTCGAACTCCTTAAACACACCGTGCTCTAAGCGCGCAAACGAAAAGGGCGGCTGTAAAGCCGCCCCATCGCAATACTGATAGCGAGAGACTACTTCCTTCGCGAGATCGGCACGTAATCGCGCGTGGTCGCGCCTGTATAAAGCTGGCGCGGGCGGCCGATCTTCTGCTTCGGGTCTTCGATCATTTCCTTCCACTGCGCGATCCAGCCGACGGTGCGCGCCACCGCAAACAGCACGGTGAACATGGTGGTCGGGAAGCCCATCGCCTTGAGCGTGATGCCCGAATAGAAGTCGATGTTCGGGTACAGCTTCTTCTCGATGAAGTACTCGTCGTGCAGCGCGATCTTTTCCAGCTCCATGGCGACGTCGAGCAGCGGAACGTCCTTGATGCCGAGTTCGGCCAGCACTTCGTGGCAGGTCTTCTGCAAGATCTTGGCGCGCGGGTCGTAATTCTTGTAGACGCGGTGGCCAAAGCCCATCAGGCGGTAGCTGTCGTTCTTGTCCTTGGCGCGCTTGACGAATTCGGGAATGCGATCGACCGAGCCGATCTCGCGCAGCATGTTCAGCGCCGCTTCGTTGGCGCCGCCATGCGCGGGCCCCCAGAGACAAGCGCAGCCGGCGGCGATGCAGGCGAACGGATTGGCGCCGGAGGAGCCGGCGAGACGCACTGTCGAGGTCGAGGCGTTCTGCTCGTGGTCCGCATGCAGGATGAAGATGCGGTCCATGGCGCGCGCCAGCACCGGATTCGGCTTGTAATCCTCGGTCGGCACCGCGTAGCACATGCGCAGGAAGTTGGTGGAATAGTCGAGGTCGTTCTTCGGATAGATGAATGGCTGGCCGACAGAATATTTGTACGCCATCGCGGCGAGCGTCGGCACTTTCGCGATCATGCGCAGCGACGCGATCATGCGCTGCACCGGATCGGAGATGTCGGTGGAGTCGTGGTAGAACGCGGACAGCGCGCCGATCGATCCGGTCATCACCGCCATCGGATGCGCGTCGCGGCGAAAGCCCTGGAAGAACCGGCTCATCTGCTCATGCACCATGGTGTGGCGCGTGACGCGGTAGTCGAAGTCGGCCTTTTGCGCCGGCGTCGGCAATTCGCCGTACAAAAGCAAATAACAGGTCTCGAGGAAGTCGCCGTGTTCGGCCAGTTGCTCGATCGGATAGCCGCGGTAGAGCAGGACGCCCTCGTCGCCGTCGATATAGGTGATCTTGGACTCGCAGCTCGCCGTCGAGGTGAAACCGGGATCGTAGGTGAACATCCCGCTCTCGCCGTAGAGCTTGGAGATGTCCATCACCTGCGGGCCGACCGAGCCGTCGTAGATTGGAAAATCCCAGTTCTTATTGCCGACAGTGATCGTGCCGGTCTTTGCGTCGGTCTTGGCGTCCATGGTCGAGCCCTCGAATTAGCGGCAGGCGGTGGGAAGCAAATCTTGGCCGGCCCATGTGACGCCGCTTTAGGCGTGCAAAGTTCCGGGGCAGTTTTGCGTAGCCCAGCCAAGTGTGCACCGCAAGATAGTGTGCTGCAAGCTGGCGCCAAGTGCGGAACGGCCCGCTAATTTGGCATGGCTGGAGAGGCATAGCCTCGTTGCACCAAGTGAAATCTCAGGGCGCCGAATCGGCCGCCTGGTCGCGCAGCCGCGCCAGACTTTCGTCGCGGCCGAGCACCGCGAGCACGTCGAAGATCGGCGGCGAGGTGGTCCGGCCGGTCAGTGCCGCCCGCAACGGTTGCGCTACGGCGCCAAGCTTTTGGCCCACGCGCTCGGCATAGGCGCGAACCACCGCCTCGACGGCACTCGCGGTCCATTCGCTCAGGGCCTCCAATTCGGGGACCAGCGCGGCGGTCAGGGCCTTGGCCTCGGGTGTGAGCAGCACCTTGGCCGCGGCATTGATCTCAAGCGGACGGCTCGCCCACAGAAACCGCGAAGCCTCGAACAATTCGACCAAAGTCTTAGCCCGCTCTTTGAGGCCCGGCATGGCGATACGCAGTTTTTCACGCAAAGCCGGCGTCATTGCGCTTGCGAGTTCCTGGCCGCCCGCGATGTGGGGCAGCAGCTTCTCGAGGTCCCCGATCAGCGCGGCATCGTCCGTCGCCCGGATGTAATGGCCGTTGAGGCTCTCGAGCTTGGCGAAATCGAAACGCGCCGGCGAGCGGCCAATCGCCGGCAGGTCGAATGCCGCGATCATCTCGGCTTCGGTGAAGATCTCCTGATCACCATGCGCCCAGCCCAGGCGGACCAGGTAATTGCGCATCGCCGAGGGCAGGTAGCCCATGGCGCGGTAGGCATCGACGCCGAGCGCGCCGTGGCGCTTCGACAGCTTGGAGCCGTCCGGCCCGTGGATCAGCGGGATGTGCGCCATCACCGGCACGCTCCAGCCGAGCGCCTGGTATATTTGGGTCTGCCGCGCGCCGTTATTGAGATGATCGTCGCCGCGGATGATGTGGGTGACGTTCATGTCATGGTCGTCGACGACGACCGCCAGCATATAAGTCGGATTGCCGTCCGAGCGCAGCAGCACGAAATCGTCGAGATTGTCGTTCTGCCAGACGACGCGGCCCTGGACTTGATCCTCGACCGCGGTTTCGCCGGTCTGCGGCGCCTTGAGGCGGATCACCGGCTTGACGCCGGGCGGCGCGTCGGACGGGTCGCGGTCGCGCCAGCGGCCGTCATAGAGCTTGGTGCGGCCCTCGCGGCGGGCGGCCTCGCGCATGGCGGTGAGTTCTTCCGGCGAGGCATAGCAGCGGTAGGCCTTGCCCTCGGCCAGCAGTTGCTCGGCGATCTGGCGGTGGCGCTCGGCGCGTGAGAACTGGAACACGATGTCGCCGTCCCAGGACAGGTCCATCCAGGTCAGGCCGTCGATGATGGCGGCGATCGCCGGCGTGGTCGAACGCTCGCGGTCGGTGTCCTCGATTCGCAGCAGCATCTTGCCGCCGAACCGCTTGGCATAAAGCCAATTGAACAGCGCGGTGCGGGCGCCGCCGATATGGAGGAAACCGGTGGGGGACGGCGCAAAACGGGTGACGACGGGCTCGCTCATTGCGCGCCCTGTATCACAAATGCGGGGATCGGAGTCAGCGCGATTGACATTGAGCCGGGCGGCACATCATGGCATAGCCCGCTAGGTGCGGCGGGCGGGTTGATTTGAGGTTTTAGAAGCATGACGACTGACGACAAGGCAAGCGGCAATGCGGCGGTTGGCGAACCCGGGCGCGACTTCATCCGCGACATCGTTAAGGCCGATCTCGATGGCGGCCGCGCCACGCAGGTCGTCACCCGCTTTCCGCCCGAGCCGAACGGCTACCTCCACATCGGCCACGCCAAGGCGATCTGCCTGAATTTCGGCATTGCCGAGGAATTCGGCGGCCGCTGTCATCTGCGTTTCGATGACACCAATCCGGCCAAGGAAGAGCAGGAATATATCGACGCCATCGAGCGCGACGTGCGCTGGCTCGGGTTCAAGTGGGACGCTCTCTATCACGCCTCGGACTATTTCGAGCGGCTCTACGGCTGGGCCGAGGACCTGATCCGCAAGGGCCTGGCCTATGTCGACGACCAGTCGCAGGACGACATGCGCGCCGCGCGGGGCACGCTGACCGAGCCCGGCAAGAACTCGCCATTCCGCGGTCGCACGGTCGACGAAAACCTCGATTTGTTCCGCCGCATGCGCGCCGGTGAGTTTCCCAACGGCGCGCGGGTGCTGCGCGCCAAGATCGACATGGCGTCGGGCAACATCAACCTGCGCGACCCCGTGCTGTACCGCATCGTCGACGCGCCGCATCCGCGCACCGGCACGACGTGGAAGATCTATCCGAGCTACGATTTCGCCCACGGCCAGTCCGACGCGATCGAGGGCATCACGCATTCGATCTGCACGCTCGAATTCGAGGATCACCGGCCGCTCTATGACTGGTTCATCGCCAATCTCGACGTGCCGTCGAAGCCGCATCAGTACGAAATGGCGCGGCTCAACATCACGCACACGGTGCTGTCGAAGCGCGTGCTGACCGAATTGGTGCGGGGCGGTCATGTGACCGGCTGGGACGATCCGCGCATGCCGACGATTGCCGGCTTCCGCCGCCGCGGCGTGCCGCCGGAAGCGATCCGCGATTTCATCAAGCGTATTGGTGTGGCGAAAGCGAATAGCGTCGTCGACGCCGGCATGTTCGAATTTATCGTCCGCGAGACCCTGAACAAGACCGCGCTGCGCCGCATGGCGGTGCTCCGCCCGCTCAAGGTCGTGATCGAGAATTATCCGGAAGGGCAGTCGGAAGAGCTCGACGCCGTCAATCATCCCGACGATGCCGCGGCGGGGTCGCGCAAGATCAAATTCTCGCGCGAACTGTACATCGAGCAGGAAGACTTCATGGAAGTGCCGGCGAAGAAGTTCTTCCGCCTGTCGCCCGGCACCGAAGTGCGGCTGCGCTATGCCTATTTCATCAAGTGCACCGAAGTGGTGAAGAACAGCGCCGGCGACGTCACCGAACTGCGCTGCACCTACGATCCGGCGACCAAAGGCGGCAACGCGCCGGACGGCCGCAAGGTGAAGGCGACGATGCACTGGGTGTCGGCGGAACATTCGCTTCCCGCCGAGGTGCGCATCTACAATCCGCTGTTCAACAAGCCGGATCCGAGCGGTGCGGAAAATTTCGCCGCCGATCTCAATCCGAATTCGCTGGAGGTTTTGTCCGGTGCTCGGCTGGAGCCGGCGTTGCGCGACGCCAAGATCGAAACGCCGGTGCAGTTCGAGCGCCAGGGCTATTTCTGCCTCGACCGGGAGTCGACGCCCGAGAAGCTGGTGTTCACGAGGACTACGGGCCTGCGCGACACCTTCGCCAAGGACGTGGCGAAGGACAAGGCGGCGGGATAGGCCGCCCGCGCAGCGTAAAAAGGCCCGCGTTCACAACCGTTCTCCTAGTCACAACCTATAGCTGCGGTATCGTCTGGTCAGGTTGCGTTGGCGTCAGGGGGCGCCGCGCCAAAGCCCGCACTATGGCCCTCAACCAGAAACCTCAAGCCAAGGCCTGGGATTTGGACGCTGCGCGGCGGCGGGCAGGGCTCGTTGTGCCGTCAGGCCTGGCCGGCATGCTCGGGCCGCTGCGCGCTTTGTTAGCGCAATGGGCCGTCGCCGAGGTCGCGCCGGGCCGGCTTGTGCCATGGCTGGCGGTCGCCTTCGGCTTCGGTATTGTCGGCTATTTCGGCGTAGACCGCGAACCAGCCTGGTGGGCGGCCTCGATCGCGGCCGTCATCGCCATCGCGGTTGCTTACGCGGCGCGCCAACGGCCGGTCGGCTTTCCGCTGGCGCTTGGTATCGCCGCGATGGCCACGGGCTTTACTGTCGCGACCTTGCAGACCGTGCGTATCGCGCATCCGGTGCTGCAATTCACCGCCTCAAGCGTGACGCTGTCGGGCTTCGTCGAAATCCGCGAGGAGCGCGAGCGCAGCGACCGCATCGTCGTGCGCGTCCACAAACTCAGCGGCGCGCGCATCGCCGAGGCGCCCGAGCGCGTGCGCGTCGCGGTGCGCAAAGGCACGGCGCCGGCCGTCGGCAGCTTTGTCGAGTTGAAGGCGCATCTGTCGCCGCCGCTTCCTCCTTTAAGACCCGGCGGCTACGACTTCGCGCGCGGCATGTATTTCCAGCGCATCGGCGCCTCAGGCTATGCGCTCGGCAAGATCGCGGTGGTGACGCCGCCGGTCGCGCCGGACTTCTGGCTGCGTTATGCGTCGATCATCGACGGCATGCGCGAAGGCATCGACAAGCGCATTCGCGCCGTCGTGCCGGGCGATCACGGCTCGATCGCGTCGGCGCTGATCACCGGCAAGCGCGATGCGATCTCGGCGCCCGTCAACGACGCGATGTACATTTCAAGCTTGGCGCACGTCTTGTCGATCTCCGGCTATCACATGGCGGTGGTGGCCGGCATCGTGTTCTTCTTCATCCGGGCCGGTCTTGCGTTGGTGCCGTCGTTGGCGACCCAGCGTCCGATCAAGAAATGGGCGGCCTTAGGAGCGCTGATCGCGGCAGCGTTTTATCTGCTGCTGTCGGGCGCCGAGGTCGCCACGCAACGCTCCTTCATCATGATCGCGATCGTGCTGCTCGGCGTCATGCTGGACCGCCCGGCCATCACATTCCGCACCCTGACGGTCGCGGCGCTCTGCGTGCTGCTGCTGGCGCCGGCCTCGGTCGTGCATCCGAGTTTCCAGATGTCGTTTGCGGCGACGCTGGCGCTGGTCGCGGCCTATCAATACGGCCTGCCGTGGCGGGCGGATGCCGACACCTCGCTCGGCGCTCGCGTGGCGCTATGGGGCGGCCGCGAGATTGCAGGCCTGATCCTCGCCTCGGTGGTGGCAGGCCTCGCCACCACGCCTTACGCCGCCTTCCACTTCCACCGGCTGGCGCCTTATGGCGCCATCGCCAATTTGCTCGCCATGCCGGTGGTCTCGGTAGTCGTGATGCCGGCGGGTATTCTGGGCGTGCTGGCGATGCCGTTCGGCTTCGACGGCGTGTTTTGGAAGCTGATGGGCGCCGGGATCGACTGGATGATCACCGTGGCGCTATGGGTGACCAGCCTGCCGGGCGCGGTCGGCCGCATGGCGGCCTTCGGCACCGGACCGCTGCTGCTCGGCACGGCGGCGATTCTGCTGGTGTGTCTGTTGCGCACGCCGCTGCGCTGGAGCGGGGCGGTGCTGGCGGTAGTCGCCAGTCTTTGGGCCGTCATGACGCCGCGGCCGGATGTATGGGTGGCGGCCGATGGACAAACGGCCGCCGTTCGAAGTGCCGACGGACAATTGGCCGTGCTGGCGTCAGGCCGCGACACCTTCGCCGTCAAAGAGTGGCTGGCCGCCGATGCCGATGCCCGAACGCCGAAGGATCCGACGCTGCAAGATGGCGTGCGTTGCGACGCCGCCGGCTGCATTGGCAGACTGGCCGACGGACATTTGGCGGCCATGGCGCTGTCGGTGGAGGCTTTCGAGGAAGACTGCCGCCGCGCCGCTGTGGTGGTCAGCGCGCGCGAGGCGCCGGCCGCCTGTGCGGCGGTGTTGATCGACCGCAAGGTTTGGCGCGCCAACGGCGCCATCAGTCTGCGCTGGGTGGGGGATCGCTTCGAGATCAGCGCCGCGCGTCCGCCAGGCTATGAACGACCCTGGGCGCGCCCGCCGCGCGCTGCGGCCGAGACTAACGCAGCCGCACGCCGTCCGGCCGCGCGCGACGCCACGCCGCGAACGGACGATCTGGAGCCCGGAGATTCGAACTAGTAGCGGCGGAACAGCCCGACCAGCTTGCCCTGGATGCGGACGCGGTTGGGCGGCAGGATGCGCACCTCGTAGGACGTATTGGCGGGCTCCAGCGCGATGGAGGCGCCACGGCGGCGGAACCGCTTGAGGGTCGCTTCCTCGTCGTCGATCAGCGCCACCACGATGTCGCCGGTCTCGGCGGCCTCGGAGCGGCGGATCAGCGCCAGATCGCCATCGAGGATACCCGCTTCGATCATCGAGTCGCCGCGCACTTCGAGCGCGAAGTGCTCGCCCGCCGACAGCAGGTCGGCCGGCATGTTGATGGTGTGGCTGCGGGTCTGGATCGCCTCGATCGGTGTACCGGCGGCGATGCGGCCCATCACCGGCACGGCAATCGGACGGCCGGCGCTCATATCGTCCTCGGAGGCGATGCCGACACTGGGGGCGGCGCGCACCCGGCCAAGATCGCCCTCGATCACGCTCGGGTTGAAGCCGCGCGAGCGGCCGTTGCTGATGCCGTGGGCGACCGAGTCGGGCAGCTTGATGACCTCAATGGCGCGCGCCCGGTTCGGCAGGCGGCGGATGAAGCCGCGCTCTTCCAGGGCCGTAATGAGCCGGTGGATGCCGGATTTTGACCGCAGATCGAGGGCGTCCTTCATTTCGTCGAAGGACGGCGGCACGCCGGATTCGGTCAGGCGCTCGTGGATGAAGCGCAGCAGCTCGAATTGCTTGCGGGTCAGCATCTAAAGTCTCCCGGTTGGCGTAGCCCAGAAGGGCAACAGCCAGAAACAAATCATGAACGAACACTATCTGTTCAATATCTGTTCCGCAACCATTTAATTTGGAGTGAAAAATGCGAAACGCCGCTACAGGGCGAGCTTAAGGATGTCGCAGCGTGAACCGGCAGGGGCCGCCGGGGCCTGTGCGTCGCGAATCAGCAGGCAGTCGGCCTTGGCCAGTGGCGCCATCAGGGAACTGTCCTGGGCCGGCAGCGGGGTCGCGATAAGCCCGTCTGGGCCGTCCTGGAGGGTCGCCCGCACGTAGTCGGCGCGCTCGTCATTGGCGGGCATGTCGCGGCCTAGCCGCGCCGGTTCCGGGACCCGGGCGATGTCCTGCCGGCCGGCCAGCGCCCGGATCAGCGGCACCAGGAACAAGAAGGCGCAGACGTAGGACGACACCGGATTGCCGGGCAGGCCGAGCACCTGCATGCCGCCGACCTTGCCATGCATCATCGGCCGGCCGGGGCGCAGCGC
>JANMSZ010000177.1:0-1832 GCA_031389925.1 Hyphomicrobiales bacterium
TTCTGCTGTGGCACGAGAGCAGCAAGAAAACGCCGCCGATTTCCGGCGACGAGCCGCTGGACTGAACGCCGAAGTTTTTCTTAAGGGAGAACCACCATGAACCTCACTGAGCTTCGCCGCGTCGTCACCGGTCACGACGACAAAGGCCGCGCCAAAGTCCTGATCGACGAGACGGTGCAGAACGTATTCTCGCCGCGCCCCGGCGCCGCCTATAGCGTGATCTGGTCGACCGAGGGCCATCCGATCAGCAATGACGACGACGCGGACCCCTCCCGCAACACGATCCCGACGTCGATCGACAACGGCACCGTGTTCCGCATCGTCAGCTACGGGCTGGGCGTCAGCCCGCGCAATCATCGCACCGACTCGATCGACTACGCGGTGGTGATGTCCGGCGCGATCGACATGGAGCTCGACGATGGCGTCGTGGTGCATCTGAAGGCGGGCGACGTGCTGGTGCAGCGCGGCACCATCCATAACTGGGTCAACAAAGGCACCGTGCCATGCGTGATCGCTTTCACCCTGGTCGGCGCCAAGCCGGTCACCGTCGGCGGCAAGCCGCTCGCCGCGCACGGCTGATATCAATCGTCCAATTCGGGATAGTGCCGGAAGATGCCGTCTTCATTGAAGGCAATCCGGCGCTCCGAGGCGAGATAGGTCTTGATGCTGGGCCGCTTGGCGACGCGGTCGCGCACGCCGACGACGGCCGGCACCTTGCGTTCGACCCGCGTCATCGCCTTCGGAAAGGCGTAGCGCAGCCCTTCGATCAACTGGAATAGCGATAGGTCGACGTAAGACGCCTTGCGTCCGAGCACGTAAGGTCCGCCGCTTTTGGCGATCACCTGCTCGAAATAGTCGAGATATTTCGGCACGCGTTCCTTCAGGAAGCTTCGCGCGTATTGCTTGGCTTCCGGCTTCTGGTCCTCGTAATAGAGTCCGGTGGCGATCGGGTGATGGGTATCGTGAACCTCCTTCACAAAATCGGTCACGGTGAGCTGCAAGGCGTTGAGCCACAGCCGGTTGGCCTCGTCGCGAGGGCTGAGCTTCAGGCGCGGGCCGAGATAGAACAGGATGTTCGCGACCTGCGCGATCGTCAGCTTGCCGGATTTCAAGAACGGCGGCGCGAAAGGCGGGCGCTTTTGCCCCTTCCCTTCCATCATCGCCATCATGCGGTCCAATCCACCTGACTTGCCGCCTTTTTTCCGGGCGACGTCGTCGTAGAGGGCGCCAGCGTCTTCCAACGCCAGCCGGACGAACTCGCCGCGGCCCTGGATTCCCGGCCAATAGAACAGTTGGTAGCGCGTCAAATCCGCCTCCCTTGCAACAGGACTGTCATACAGCCGGCCTAGCGTGCCAAAATTCCTCCGCAGGAGACAACTATGCGCACCATCGCCGCCGTTTCGCTTTTCGCCGCCAGTCTGGTCACGCCGGCCGTCGCGCAGACCATTTATCCGATCGACCGCGCCGAGATTCTGGCCGGCTCGCAGTTCGACTTCAAAGTCGAATATCCCGGCCTGCAGAAGGCCGACGGCGTGCCGGTAACGATCAACGGCGAGCCTTATGCGAAAGTTCTGGGCAAATCCGCCACCTTCGTTGAACGCGAAGACGGCAAAGATCAATCGGCATTGATCCTGCGCGACATCACCCTCAAGCCCGGCACTTATACGGTGCAGGCTGGCGCCCAGACGGTGACCTGGACCGTCTATAAAACAGGCCCGCGCAAGGCCAAGAACGTCATCCTGTTCATCGGCGACGGCATGTCGCCCGCGCACCGTATCGGCGCCCGGCTGCTCTCGAAAGGCATCGCGGAGGGCAAGAGCCTCGGCAAGCTG
>JANMSZ010000185.1:0-1780 GCA_031389925.1 Hyphomicrobiales bacterium
CGACCTGCACCAGATGGCGCTGGGCAACACCACCGGCGAGCGCCGTTTCGCGCTGGCCGACACCACCGAGATCATGAAAGTCCGCGCCGAGTAAGCCCCCTCCCACCCCGCTCGGCTCGCGAGGAGCGCTCCTTTAAGGAGCGCCCCTATTTCTTTGTGCAGACTGAACTTTTGGCCATCTGCCGACTTTGTAATACGGACGATACAAATCGGTTGGGCAGCGACATCGGGTCGATACGCATATCCCCTAATGTGCGCTCATACCGAACGGCCAAGAGCGGACAGCCATTGGCCGAAACCGAAGAACATCGGGGACTTGCCATGACCGGCGAATCGCGTGGAACCCAGTTGCTGATGAAGCAGATCACAGTCGCGCTGGTCGCCAGCGCTGTGGTGTTCGCGTCGGTGAATGCGATCGTCGCGAATTCCGGCACAGCGACGGACGGCAAGGTGATCACGGCCAAGCCGACCACGGTCATCAAAGTCGTGCGCACCGGTGCGGGCGTCTGAGCCGCCGGCGTCCAATCGATATCCGTCACAAGCGGAACTGCAGCCGGCCAGCCCCCCTCCTGGCCGGCTGCAGTGCGTTTGAGCCCATTTCGACGGGCTATTTGCCTTGCGTCGATGCTGCGCCGCCGTTATATACCGCGCCATCTCACACGCGGACCTTGGCCTAGGCCGTCCGGTGGCTTCCGTCGCAAGGCGAGAAGCTCACGGGTCCGCGGCGGATCAACCGGAGAATACCAATGGCGCTTCCTGACTATTCTATGCGCCAGCTTCTTGAAGCTGGCGTGCACTTCGGCCATCAGGCCCACCGCTGGAATCCGAAGATGGCGGATTACATCTTCGGCACCCGCAACAACATCCACATCATCGACCTCGCCCAGACCGTGCCGGCGTTGCACAGCGCGCTCCAAGCGGTCAGCGATACGGTCGCCAAGGGTGGCCGCATCCTGTTCGTCGGCACCAAGCGGCAGGCGCAGGACGCGATTGCCGACGCGGCGAAGCGTTGCGCGCAGTACTACGTCAACTCGCGCTGGCTTGGCGGCACGCTGACCAACTGGAAAACCATCTCCGGTTCGATCTCGCGGCTGCGCAAGCTCGACGAGATGCTCGCCTCCAACGAGGCCGGCGGCTACACCAAGAAAGAGCGCCTCGACCTGACGCGCGAGCGCGACAAGCTCAACCGCTCGCTCGGCGGCATCAAGGACATGGGCGGCGTTCCCGACCTGCTGTTCGTGATCGACACCAACAAAGAAGACATCGCGATCAAGGAGGCACGGCGCCTCAACATCCCGGTCGCGGCGATCGTCGACACCAACTGTAATCCCAACGGCATCAACTTCATCGTGCCCGGTAACGACGACGCCGGTCGCGCCATCACGCTGTATTGCGATCTCATCGCGCGCGCCGCGATCGACGGCATCTCGCGTGCGCAGGGCGATGCGGGTGTCGACATCGGCGCGGCGGTCAAGCCGGTCGTCGAGGAATTGCCGCCGCAAGCTCCGGCGGGTCCGGGCTACGAGGTCCTGTCGGGTCCGCGCGGCGTCGCCGACGATCTCAAGAAGCTGACGGGCATCTCGCCGGCGATCGAGAAGAAGCTCCAGGATCTCGGCATATTCCACTACTGGCAAATCGCCGGACTTGGCCCGGACGCCGCCCACAAGATCGGCGAAGAAGCCGGATTGCCCGGCCGCGTCGATGGCTGGATCGCCAAGGCCAAAGAGCTCACTGCCGAGTAATCGTCAGTCATGGCCGGGCATCCTCCCGGCCAGCTACA
>JANMSZ010000192.1:0-3083 GCA_031389925.1 Hyphomicrobiales bacterium
ATGCCTTCGGCTTCGGCGACCGCAATCAGTTGCGACAAATGGTCGGCGTCCATCATGGTGCCGGTCGGATTGGCGGGGCTTGCGATCAGCAGGCCCTTGAGCGGCATCTTGCGGTGCGCGGCGATCAGCGCCTTGCCGGTCAGCGCCCAGCGCGTCTCGGCCGAGGTTTCGATCAGCACCGGCTCGCAGCCGAGCGCGGACAGAATGTGCCGGTACGGCGGATAGCCGGGATTGGCCAAGGCCACCCGGTCGCCCGGCTCGAACAGCGCCAGAAACGCCAGAATGAATCCGCCCGAGGAACCGGTGGTCACCACCACCCGCGCCGGATCGAGACCAAGCCCATAGGTGTCTTGATAATGCCGGGCGATGCGCGCCCGCAGCGACGGGATGCCGAGCGCCTCCGTGTAGCCGATGCGGCCATGCTCCAGCGCCGTGCGGGCCGCGGCCAGGGCGGTGGCCGGCGCCGGGTGGAACGGCTGGCCCACCTCCATGTGGATGACGCGGCCGCCTTTGGCCTCGAGCGCGGCCGCCGCCGCCATCACGTCCATGACGATAAAGGGCGGCACGTCGCTGCGTTTGGAGGGCATCAACAGGTGTTTTGCCGCATCAAGCATGGCTTTTGACCGTCTTTGGGGCTCTTTGGAGCCCCCGCCCCGCTGTTGCCGCATTCGGACAGCTTGCTCGCCCGCATGCGCTTGGTTCGTGATCGCAAGTCGCGTTGACCGCCGCAAAACGCGCCAATAGGTTCACGCCAAATCACTAAGAAGCTCGGCATGATCGAAGACGGCACACCTATCAGGACGCGGGCAACCGCGCCAGCAGCCCGCGCTGTGGCGCTGGCGACGACCTTTGCCGTCGCGCTCGCGGGCATCCCGGCCTCGGCGCCGCCGGCCCGCGCGCAGGACTCGGCGACGCGTGGCATGCCCGTCGTGCGCGACACCGAAATCGAGCAGCTGCTGCGCGACTACGCCCAGCCGATCCTCAAGGCCGCCGGCCTCGCCAAGCAGAGCGTGCGCGTGGTGGTGCTCAACGACCGCGCCTTCAACGCCTTCGTCATGGACGGCCGCCACATCTTCATCAATGCCGGCGCGCTGTTCGATGCCAAGACGCCGAATGAAGTCATCGGCGTGTTCGCGCATGAAACGGGCCATCTCGCCGGCGGCCATCTGATGAAGCTGCGCGAGCAACTGGCGACGGCGCAGACCGCCATGATCGTCGGCATGCTGCTCGGCGTCGGCGCCATGGTGGCGGGCGCACGCTCCGGCCAGCGCGGCGGCGGCGATATTGGTGCGGCAGCGATCATGGCGCCGCAGTCGGCGATCATGCGCACGCTGCTCGCCTATGTCCGCACCCAGGAAGACGCGGCCGATCACGCCGGCGTGAAGTTCCTCACCGCCACACAGCAATCGCCGCGCGGCATGGTGGATCTGTTCAAGCGGTTGAGCAACGAATCGTTGTTCAATTCGCGCTACATCGATCCCTACATGCAAAGCCACCCGATGCCAGCCGACCGCGTCGCCGCGCTTGAAACGCTCGGCAAGGCCAGCCCCTATTGGGACCGCAAGGACCCGGCCGAATTGCAACTGCGCCATGACATGATGCGCGCCAAATTGGCCGGCTTCCTCGAAAAGCCCGACACCGTGGCGCGCCGTTATCCGCTCGGCGACCAAAGTCTGCCCGCGCAATATGCCCGCGCCATTTCGA
Source organism: Hyphomicrobiales bacterium (assembly GCA_031389925.1). Lineage (GTDB taxonomy): Bacteria > Pseudomonadota > Alphaproteobacteria > Rhizobiales > Xanthobacteraceae > Pseudolabrys. The sequence goes on from JANMSZ010000192.1 coordinate 1,705, forward strand.
CTTATCGCTACGGCGACTTGCGCAGGGCGGTCACGCTGATGGACGCTATGATCGCGGCGCACCCATCCAACCCCTATTTCCAGGAACTCAAAGGCCAGGCGCTGCTCGAAGGCGGCCGTCCGGCCGAAGCGATCGCCCCGCTGCGCCGTGCCGCGCAACTCGCGGCGAACGCGCCGCTAATCCAGATCATGCTGGCGCAGGCGCTGATTGCGTCCAACAATCCCAAGGTCGCCGAGGAAGCGGTCGAACTGTTGCGCACCGCGCTACTGCGCGAGCCTGAAGCGCCGGAAGCCTATTCGCAACTTGCCATGGCCTATGGCCGCAAGGGCGACCTCGCCAATGCCGACCTCGCTTCGGCGCAAGCCGCCTTCAGCCGCGGCGATCTGCCGACCGCGCGCCAACTCGCGACCCGCGCCAAGACCCGCCTGCCGGTCGGCTCGCCGGCCTGGGTGCGCGCCGACGACATCGTCAACGTCAAATCGCCCAACGCAAGAAACAATTGAACAACCAACAACTGAACAACCGATCACCACAAGGACCAACCCGATGATGTCGAGCCCGCGCCTTCTAGCAGCCGCCGCTTCTGTGGCCGCGCTGCTGGCCTTCGCCGCGCCGCAAAGCGTGCGGGCCGCCGAATTTTCCGCGCCACAACGCGGCGAGATCGAGAAAATCGTGCGCGAATATCTGATCGCGCATCCGGAAGTGCTGCAGGAGGCGATGGCCGAGTTTGAGAAACGCCAGACCGCCGCGGAAGCCGAAAAGCACAAGTCCGCCGTCAAGGACAACGCCAAGGCGATCTTCTCGTCGCCGCGCCAGGTCACCTTGGGCAATCCAGAGGGCGACGTCACCTTCGTCGAATTCTTCGATTACAACTGCGGCTACTGCAAGCGCGCCATGATCGACATGCTGGCGCTGATGAAGAGCGATCCCAAACTCAAAGTGGTGCTGAAGGAATTCCCGGTGCTTGGCCCGAGTTCGCTTGAGGCCGCGCAGGTCGCCGTCGCGGTCCGCATGCAGGACAAGACCGGCAAGAAATATCTCGAATTCCACCAGAAGCTGATGGGCGGGCGCGGCCAGGCCGACAAGGCGACCGCCATGGCGGCCGCCAAGGACGCCGGGTTGAACATGGCGCAGATCGAAAAAGATCTGGCCAGCCCTGAGATAAAGGCCACGCTCGAGGAAAGCCTCAAGCTCGCCGAAGCGCTCGGCATGAACGGCACGCCGAGCTACGTGATTGGCTCCGACGTGGTGGTCGGCGCGGTCGGCCTTCCCGCGCTGCAGGAAAAGATCAACACCAATCGCTGCGGCAAGGCGACCTGTTAATTGGCGACCTGTTAATTGGCGACCTGTTAATTCGCGCTGCGGCGGATTTTATAAAG